>NZ_JBEXXN010000014.1:0-126045 GCF_040630445.1 Streptomyces sp. NPDC005805 | reverse complement strand
TCATGCCGCATTCCCACCGCCAGCAACGCCGACCGCAGACGCCCCACATCCAGCCCACCCGACAACCGCACCGCCGCCGGCACGTTGTACGACGAACCCTCCGGATCCAACTCATGCAGCACCCACAACCGCTGCTGAGCAAACGACAACGGCAACCCACCCTCGCCACGCCGCACCCGACGCAGCGCCACACCCGAAGGGCTCTCCCGGTTCAGGACGTCCACGAGCGATCCGGGCGTGGGGCGGGCGAAGAGTTCCCGCAGGGGGAGGCGGGTGCCGAAGGCGTCCCGGACGCGCGCCACGAGCTGGGTGGCGAGGAGGGAGTGGCCGCCGAGGGCGAAGAAGTCGTCGTCCAGGCCGACCTGTTCGATCCCCAGCACCTCGGCGAACAGCTCGGTGAGCCGCTGCTCGTCCTCGGTCACCGGTGCCCGGTGGGGGGCGCGGCCGATGTTGAGGTCGGGCTCGGGCAGGGCGGCCCGGTGGACCTTGCCGTTCGCGGTCAGCGGGATCTCCGGGACCACCACGACGGCCGCCGGGACCATGGCCTCCGGCAGGGTCGCCGCGAGGGCGGTGCGGAGCGACGCGGGGTCCGCGTCGCCGACGGCATAGCCGACCAGGGCGGTGTCGCCCGCGGCGTCGGGGCGGGCCAGGACCACCGCGTCGCTCACCCCGTCCAGGCCCCGCAGCGCGTTCTCCACCTCACCCAGCTCGATCCGCTGACCACGCACCTTCACCTGGTGATCACGACGGCCCAGAAACTCCAACTCCCCGTCCGGCAGATACCGCACCAGGTCACCCGTCCGATACAGACGCCCGCCCGGCACCGAGCCGAACGGGTCCGGAACGAACGCACCCGCCGTCCGCGCCGCGTCGTCCAGATAGCCCCAGGCGACCTGGACGCCGCCGATGTACAGCTCGCCGGGGACGCCCACTGGCACCGGGGCCATCCGTTCGTCGAGGACGTAGAGGGAGGTGCCGGCGATGGGCCTGCCCGCCGGGATTCCGGTGCGCTCGGGCAGGGGTGTACCCGGGGCGAGGGTGTGGACGGCGCAGCCGACGACGGTCTCCGTGGGGCCGTACTCGTTGACGACCGTGGACGCGGGCGCGAGGGCGCGGAAGCGCTCGACGAGGAGCCTGGGAAGTGCCTCGCCGCCGACGACGAAGCAGGCTTCCAGGTGGCTCAGGCCGCCCTCGGGGAGGAGTCGGCACAGGGCCTGGAGGTGGGCCGGGGTGAGCTTGACCAGGTTGGGCCGGGCCGGGCCGGTCAGGACGTCGACCAGCCCGTCCAGCGGGGCTTCCTCGCCGACCAGGTGGAGCGTGCCGCCCGCGGCGAGCGGCAGCCACAGACTGGTCACCGCGAGGTCGAAGGCGACGCTGGAGTGGACCGGGGCGACGGGCGCCCGGCCGGGCGTGTACGCGTCGGCCGCCCAGCTCAGGTAGTGGGACAGCCCGCGGTGCGGCACGACCACGCCCTTGGGGCGACCGGTGGAGCCGGAGGTGTAGAGCACATAGGCGGCGGGGCCGGCGCCGGGCAGGTCCGCCGGGTCGGCCGGGGCCGGGGGCAGCGCTCCGGCGTCGACGAGGACCGTGTCCGCGGCGACGTGGGCGGCCTTCTCTCCGGTGCCGACGACGGCGGCCGCGCGGGCGTCGCGGACCAGGGCGGCGAGCCGTTCCGCGGGCTGGGCGGCGTCCAGGGCCAGATAGGAGGCGCCGCACTTCCAGGCGCCGAGCATCGCGGCGACGAGGTCCACCGAGCGGGGCAGGAGGACGCCGACGACCTGGCCGGGTCGGACGCCCGCGGCGCGCAGTGCGGACGCGACCCGGCGGGCGTGCTCGTCGAGCGCCGCGTAGTCGGTGCGGGTGCCGTCGGGGGCGACGGCGGCGGTGTCGCCGGGGCGGGCGGCGGCGTGCCGCTCGAACAGGGCCAGCGCGTCGGTGCCGTCACCGGCGGCGGGTCCGCCGCGCGCCCAGCCGGAGAGCCGGACCTGGTCCTCGACGGAGACGGTGGTCAGGGTGCGCAGCGGCCGGTCGGGGTGGTTGACGGCGTTGAGGCCGAGGGCGACCACGGCGTCGAGGAGGCGTTCCGCGGTCCGCCGGGTGAACAGCTCGGTGCTGTACTCCAGGGTGAGCCGGGCGCCGCCGGGGTCGTCCGCCACGAACAGGGTCAGATCGAACTTGGCCGTCTCGTTGGGGAGTTCGAAGCGTTCCGCGCGCAGGCCGGGGGCGAGGTCGAAGGCGTGCGGCATGTTCTCCTCGGCGACCATCGCCTGGAACAGCGGCTGGCCGGGCCGGTCCTGGCCGTGGCCGAGGGCGCGGACGACCTCCGCGAAAGGCACGTCGGCGTTGCCCAGGGCGGTGGCGAGGCGGCCCCGGACCTGGTCGAGCAGCGCGCGGAAGCCCTCGCCGCGCTCGATCTCGGTGCGGACGACGAGAGTGTTGGCGAAGAAGCCCACCAGGCCCTCGGTCCCCGTGTGATGGCGGCCCGCCGTGGGGACGCCGATCCGGATCTCGCGCTGACCGCTGTAGCGGGAGAGGGTCGCCGCGAACGCCGTGTGGAAGGCGGCGAACAGGCCGGTGCCGCGGGCGGCGGCCAGGGCGCGGAGCTGCTCGGTGGCGCGCTCGGAGAGCACGGTGGTCACCCGGTCACCGCGGTGCGCCGGGGTCGCGGGGCGGGGGTGGTCGGTGGGCAGGTCCAGGACGAGGTCGTCGGCGAGGTCGGCGCGCCAGTGGCCGAGCTGGCGTTCGGCGACGCCCCCGGCCAGCCACTCCCGGTGCCACACGGCGAAGTCGCCGTACTGGAGGGCGGGTTCGGGGAGGGCGGGTTCGGGGAGGGCGGGTTCGGGGAGGGCGGGTGCCGGGAGCCCGGGCGCCCGGTCGCCGGCCGTCCGTCCGGCGTAGAGGGACCGCAGTTCGGACACGATGACGCCCATGGACCAGCCGTCGGTCACGATGTGGTGCATGGCCAGCAGCAGCACGTGGTCCTGCTCGGCGAGCCGGTAGAGCACCGGGCGCAGCAGCGGTCCGGCGGCCAGGTCGAAGGGGGCGGCGGCGCGGGCGGCGGCGTCCCGGCGGCACTCCTTCTCGGCGGCCTCGTGGGACAGGTGGTCGAGACGGACGTGCTCCGTCGGCCGGCCCGGTTCGGGGTGGATGAACTGGCACACCTCGCCGTCGGCGGTTCCGAAGGTGGTGCGCAGGATCTCGTGGCGCTGCCCGAGGGCCCGGACGGCGTCGTCGAGCGCGGCGGTGTCCAGCGGGCCGGTGAGGCGGACGGCCACGGGGACGTTGTAGGCGGCCGACTCCGGCTCCAGCTCGCCCAGCAGCCACAGGCCGAGCTGGCCCGGGGAGGCAGGCATGACATAGACCTGATCTGCGGACATGGGTTCCTCGCTGTTCCGTCGCACGGTGCTGCCGGGCGCTCGAAGGGTGGGGTCGGTGGGGCCGGCGCGGTCAGGGACGGTGACCGGCGCGGCGGCGGCTGTCGGGAGGGTGGGTGGCGGATCGGCGGTATCGGGTGGGTGAGGGCCCGGGCCGCGGGGGCGGGGTGGTGACCCCCGCCCCCGCGCGACGGGCGGCGACCGTGGTGGCGGCGGTCCGGCTCAGGCCGTGCGTTCCGCCGCCTCGGCCAGTGCGCGCAGCACCTCCGTCCACCGGTCGGCGAGCGCGGCCGCGTCGGCCGGTGGCTCCCGGTCGCCCGCGAAGGTGAGCACCAGGGCGTCCTCCGCGCCGCGCAGCACGTCCACCCGGACCGGGAACTCGGTCTGGGCGACCGACCAGCCGCGCTGTGCCAGGGGGTGGGCCGGGGCGACGGCCTCCGACACGGCCCCGAGGGACTCGTCCACGGGGTAGTTGTCGAAGACGAGGACGGACTCCAGGGCCCGGCCGCCGGTCATCGCCGCGAGTTCGGCGCAGGCGTGCTCCTCCGCCTCCAGGCGCTGGAGGTGCAGCCGGCGCACGGCCTCGGTCACGGTCTCCTCCGGGCGGAAGCGGAACCGCACCGGCAGGGTGCTGATGAACGGGCCCACCGCCGCCTCGGCCTCGGCCGTCGCGGGTCGGCCGTTCGACGTGACGCCGAAGACGACGTCCTCGGTGCCGGCGCGGTCCGCGAGCACCCGTGCCCAGGCCAGTTGCGCGAAGGTGGCGTAGGTGGTGCCCGCGCGCCGTGCCGCCCGGTCGAGGCGGTCGGTCAGCTCCGGGTCCAGCGCGCGCTGCACCTGGACCGGTCGGCCGTGGTCGCGTTCGGGGGCGGTGGCCCAGGGGCCGGCGCTGTCCGCCAGCAGCTCGTCCCAGTGGGCGAGCGCCGCGTCCCGGTCCCGGCTCTCCACCCAGGCGACGTGCTCGGCGAACGGGCGGGCGGGCGCGGCCTCCGGCTCGGTGCCGGTGGCGAACGCCTGGTAGGCGAGGAGGAGTTCCTGCCGCAGGCGCATGGAGGACCAGCCGTCGAGGACGCTGTAGTGGTGGTGCTGGACGAGGATCTGGAGCTCGTCCGCCAGCCGGTAGCGCAGGAGCCGGATCAGTGGCGGGCGGCCGAGGTCGAAGCCGGCGAGCCGCAGCTCGTCCAGCTCGGCGAGCATGCGGCGCTCCTGCTCCGCCGCGTCCAGGCCGCGCAGGTCGCGCTCCTCGAACCAGGGCTCGACGTGGTCGGCGACGATCTGCACCGGGGTGTCGCCGTCCAGTCCCTCGTAGAAGGTGCGGAGCACGGCGTGGCGGTCGAAGAGCCACTGCCACGCCGTGCGGAAGGCGCCCTCGTCCAGTTCGCCGGGCAGGGCGAAGCCGGACTGGATGACGTAGAGGCCCGGGAACGGGTGCCGCTGGGCGGTGGTGAGCATATGGCGCTGGATGGGCGCGAGCCCGTAGCGGTCGGCCGGGGCGGCACCGGTCTCCGCCTCGGCCGGTGCCACCGCGCCGGTGCCCGTCGGGCGGGCGGCGGCGGCCGCGTCGACGGCGCGGGCGAGGTCCTCGACGGTCTGGTTCTGGAACACCGTCCGGGGGGTGACGGCGAGACCGGCCGCCTGGGCCCGGGTGACCATGCGGATGCAGGTCACCGAGTCGCCGCCGAGGGCGAAGAAGCCGTCCGTGGCGCCGATGCCGGTGATCCCCAGGAGTTCCTCCCAGACGCCCGCGAGCAGCAGCTCGGTGGGCGTGGCCGGGGGGCGGCCGGCGGGCCCCGCCGTCGTGGCGGGCGCGTCGGGGGCGGGGAGGCGGCCCCGGTCGACCTTGCCGTTGGGCGAGAGGGGCAGGCGCTCCAGTTCCACCAGGGCGGCGGGGACCATGTAGCGGGGCAGCCGGGTCGCGAGCCGTTCGCGGACGGCCGCCTCGTCGACCGGCCCGGCGTCCTCGTCGGTGACGACGTAGCCCACGAGCTGGCGGCGGCCGTCGGTGGTGACGGCGGCGGCGACGGCCTGGCGCACCCCGGGCTGGTCCCGGAGCGCGGCCTCCACCTCGCCCAGCTCGATGCGGTGGCCCGCGATCTTGACCTGGAAGTCGGCCCGGCCGAGGAGTTCGAGGCTGCCGTCGGGCCGGTAGCGCGCGAGGTCCCCGGTCCGGTACATCCTCTCGCCGGGCGTCCCGCTGAACGGGTTCGGCAGGAACCGGTCGGCGCTCTGCGCGGCCGCGCCGGCGTAGCCCCAGGCGAGTCCGGTTCCGCCGAGGTACAGCTCGCCCGGCACGCCCTGGGGGACGAGCCGCAGGTCGGCGTCGGTGACATAGGCCGTCTGGTTCGCCATGGGGACGCCGTAGGGGATGCTCTGCCAGGCGGGGTCGACCTGTTCGATCTCGAAGATCGTGGAGTCCATCGACGCCTCGGTCGCGCCGCCCAGGCTGATCACCCGGGCCCCCGCGGCCCGGGCGCGCAGCCGGTCCGGCAGGGCGACGGGGATCCAGTCGCCGCCCAGGAGGACGACCCGCAGCTCCGGCAGGGCCGCCACGCCGAGGTCGTCCATGCCGTCGAGGAGCAGGCCGAGGAGGGCGGGGACGGAGTGCCAGACGGTGATCCGGTGCTCCCGCATCAGGTCGAGCCAGTGGCCGGGGTCGCGGTCCCGCTCGGGGTCGGGCAGCACGGCGCAGGCGCCGGTGATCAGGGTGCCGAGGAGGTCGTACGCGGTCATGTCGAAGCCCAGGGAGGACACCGACAGCACGGCGTCACCGGGGCCGACGTGGAAACGCCGGTTGAAGTCGGTGAAGTTGTTCACCCGGCCGCGGTGGTCCAGCAGGACTCCTTTGGGCCGCCCCGTCGACCCCGAGGTGAAAATCATGTAGCAGAGGTCGTCCGCGCGGGCCGGGCAGGGCACGGGGGTGTCCGCCAGCAGGGCCAGTTCGGCGCGCACGGCCTCGTCGTCGAGCACGACCACCGGCGCGTCCACGGCCGGGAGCCGGCCCGCGACCGAGGAGGTGGTGACGACGGCCCGCACGGCGGCGTCCCCGAGCATCATGGCCAGCCGCTCGGCGGGCTGTTCGGGGTCGACGGGCAGATAGGCGGCTCCCGTGCGCAGGACGCCGAGCACGGCGGCCGGCAGCTCGGCGGTCCGTTCCACGGCCACGGCGACGACCCCGCCGGGGCCCGCGCCGCGTCCGGTGAGGAGCCGGGCGATACGGGAGGTGGCGCGGTCCAGGTCGCCGTAGGTGACGGTGCCCGAGGGCGTGCGGACGGCGGGGGCGTCGGGGCGGGCGGCGGCCTGCTCGGCGAAGAGGTCCGGCAGGGTGCGGTCCCGGGGGTAGTCGGCGCCGGTGGCGTTCCACTCCAGGGCGGCGCGGCCCTCCTCCTCGGCGGTGAGCACGCCGAGGTCGGCGACGGTGGTGGCGGGCGTGTCGATCAGGGTGAGAAGGGCCTGCTCCAGGTGGGCGAGCATGCGGTCGACCCGGGGCGCGGTGAAGATCCCGGCGTCGTACTCGCAGGACACCTCGATGCCGTCCGGGCCGTCCAGGAGCGAGAGGTCGAGGTCGAACTTGGCGGTGCCGTTGTGGGTGTCGAAGGTCTCCGCCTCGACCCCCGGTACGCCGATCCCGCCGCCGACGTGCTGGTACACGAACATGACCTGGAACAGCGGGTTGGCGTCCGCGCTGCGCTCGGGGCTGGTCCGGGCGACCACCTTCTCGAAGGGCACGTCCTGGTACTCGAAGGCGGCCGTGACGTCGTCCCGGATGCGGCGCAGGGCGCCGGCCGCCGTGTCCGCGCCGTCGAACCGGAGCCGCAGGGCGAGGGTGTTGGCGAAGCAGCCGATGAGGTTCTCGGTGCCGTCGGCGGGCCGGTTCATCGCGGGGGTGCCGACGAGGAAGTCGTTCTTGCCGCTGTAGCGGCGCAGCACCAGGCCGAGGCCGGTGAGCAGGGTCATGAACGGTGTGGCGCCCTGCTCACGCGAGAAGGCGTGGATCCGGGCCGCGAGTCCGGGGGAGAGCCGGCGCCTGCGACGGCCTCCGCCCTGCCGCGGCCCGGCCGGGCGGAGCCGGTCGGTGGGCAGGTCGAGGGAGGTGTCCGCGCCCTCCAGCCAGGCCGCCCAGAAGTCGAGGCCCTGGCCGAGGCGTTCGGTGCCCGCCCCGGACTGCTGCCAGCGGGCGTAGTCGGCGTACTGGACGGGGAGTTCGGGCAGGTCCTGCGGCCCGCCGTCCGGCCCGCCGCAGAGGGCCGCGAACTCGCGGAACAGGATCTCCACGGAGGCGCCGTCGGTGGCGATGTGGTGCACCACGACGGCCAGGACCTGGTCCTCCTCGCCGAGCCGGATCAGCACCGCGCGCACCGGGAGTTCCGCGGCGAGGTCGAAGTCGTACGCGGCCCAGCGGTCCACGATCGCGCGGGCGGCCTCCTCCCGCTCCTCGGCGGGCAGGCCGGTGACGTCCTCGGTGGCGAGGGAGAACCCGGCGGCGTCCGGCTGGGCGACCGCGACGGGACCGTCCGGGCCGTCCGCGTAGCGGGTGCGCAGGATGGCGTGGCGTTCCACGATCCGGCGCAGGGCGAGGTCGAAGGCGCCCGCGTTGACCGCGCCGCGCAGCCGCAGGGCCATCGGCACGTTGTAGACGCCGGAGCGTTCCGGGTCCTGCTGCCACAGGACCCAGAACTGCCGCTGGGCGGCGGACAGGGGCGCCGGTCCGTCGTCGCCGCTCGGGGTGACGCGGGGACGCCCGGCGGCACGCCGCTCACGCAGCAGGCGGGTGAGAAGGGCCTGCTTGGCCGGGGTGAGCCCGGCTATCCGGGTGTCGAGGTCGTTCATGCCGCGGCGCTCCCGCGGGCCTCGCGCACCGAGCGGGGGGTGAGGTCGGTCCAGACCTCGGCGATGTGGGCCAGGCACTCCTCGCGGGTGCCGCTCACGCCGGTCTCGGTCCATCCGGCCGGGAGCGGGCGCTCGGTGAACCAGACGGAGTACTGCTCCTCGTGGTTGACGACGACGCGGAAGCGGACGGTGTCGCTGCTGCTCATGTGCTGCCTCACTTGGTGGTGGCGGTGGTGGACGCGTTGCCGGCGGTGCCGGCGGTGGGGGCGCCGGACGCGAAGAAGTCGTCGGCGGTGTGCCCGGTGCCGGCCGCGCGGGCCCGGTCGAGTACCCAGGAGCCGACGGCCAGGTCCAGGACGCCGAGCCCGAAGGGCGAGAAGACGACGGGGCGGGAGCGGTCGACCTCGACCCGGCCGGCCAGGACGTCGGCGAGGGTGCCGGTGACGAAGTCCCGGTCCCCGCGCCGCTGCTCGGCCAGGTGCAGGGAGGTCCGCTCGCGCAGGGCGTGGTCGGTGTCGTCGGTGATGTTCTGGGCGGCGAGCACCAGCTCGGGGGCGAGGTCGCGCAGCGAGAGGTGCAGCACCAGGGGTGCGTGGTCGAGCAGGCGCGGGTCGTGGATGTGGGGTTCGCCCGCGACGGTGGTGAGGACGACGAGGTCGCACTCCGTGAACGCCTGCCCCACTTCGTCGGCGACGGAGTACTCGGGGGCGCCCTCGGCGGTGATCTCCTCCCCGAAGGCGCGCGCCGCCTCGGGGTCGAGGTCGTACAGCGTGAACCCGCCGGTCTTCCACTCCAGGTCGCGCAGGAACCGCCAGACGTGGCGGGCGATCAGGCCGGTGCCGACGATGCCGATACGGCGGGCGCCGCGCCCGCCGCTCAGGGTCTGCGCCGCGAGGACGGCGGACGCGGCGGTGCGGGTGGCGGAGATCACGGAGGACTCCAGGCAGGCCGCCGGGTAGCCCGTGGCGGGGTCGTTGAGGAGGAGGACCGCGGAGGCGCGGGGGATGCCGTGGGTGCGCGGGTTGTCGGGGAAGCTGGCGATCCACTTCAGTCCGGCGACGCCGAACTCGCCGCCCAGGTGGGCCGGCAGCGAGATGATGCGGGCCCGCGGGTTGTCGGGGAAGCGGAGGAAGCCGCTCTGCGGGTTGACGCTGTCACCGCTGTCGTGGGTGAGGTAGGCGCGCCGCACGAGGTCGACGCATTCCTCCCGGCTGCCCTCGATCTGCGCGGTGACGGCGGCCTCGGTGACGAAGGTGAGGGACGGCGGGGACTGGGGGGTGCGCTCGGGCACGGTGTTCCTTTCGTACGGGCGGGGCGGCACCGTCCGTGGACGGCGCGGGAGTGCGTGGACGGTGCGGAAGAGTGCGTGGCGGTGCGGGCGGCGGCCGGGGTCAGACGGCCGCCGCGACGCCCTGCGGGACGGGGAGGCCGGGGGCGGCGGGCGCGCGCGGCGGGACGCAGGCCCGGGGCCCGAGCGTGCGCTCCACCCACGCGGCGTCGTAGACGGTCCGTGCGTAGGGCACCCCGCGGTCGGCGCAGAGGAAGACCGTGGTGGGCCGCCGTCCGGCGGGGGGCGGGTTGTCGATGAAGTACCGGTTCATCGCCGCGTAGACGCTCCCGGTCGACCCGCCCGCGAACAGGCCGTGCTCCTCGTACAGGGCGCGGCAGCCGAGCACCGTCTCGTACTCGCTGACGCGGACGACCTCGTCGATGACGGCCTTGCCCACCAGCGGGGGCACGATGCTCGACCCGAGCCCGGGGATGTAGCGCCGGCCCGGCTCGCCGCCGAGGGCGACCGACCCCTGGACGTCCACGGCGACCACGTTGACGCCGGGGAACTGGTGCTTCACCCGCTGGGACAGCCCGGCGATGGTGCCGCCGGTGCCGACTCCGACGAAGAGGTGGTCGATGTGCGACAGCGCGCTGCTCAGCTCGCCGCCGGTCAGTTCGTAGTGGGCGTCCGCCGCGTCGAGGTTGGCGTACTGGTTGGTCCAGTAGACGTCCCCGATCTCGTCGCACAGTTCGGCGACGCGGGCCAGCCGGGCCGGCAGGAAGCCGTCGCGGCCGGGGTCCATGATCTTCTCGACCCGCTCGCAGCAGGAGCGCAGCACCGCCTCGGTGAGGGCGTTGCAGTTGGCGTCGATGACGGGGACGAAGCGGATGCCGAGGGAACGGCAGAACGCGGCGAGGGAGGAGGCGAAGTTCCCCGACGAGGACTCGACCACGGTGGTGCGTTCGGTGATCTCGCCGCGTTCGACCGCCTTCTTGAGGATCCAGTAGGCGGAGCGGTCCTTGGTGCTACCGTTCGGGTTGGCGTACTCCAGCTTGGCGAAGAGGCTCAGCCGGTCGTCCGGCAGGGACAGCAGCGGGGTGTGTCCGACGGAGGCGCCGATCATCTCCAGGCGCTTGGCCAGGGCGTTCACGAGCGGCCGCCCGGAAGGTAGCGCGGCAGCGGGAACTGGGCGGCCAGCTTCTCCACCTCGGCGCGCAGCCCGGCGGCGGTGAACTCGTCCAGGGTGAAGTCCCGTTCCCCGACCGGGCGCATGGCCGTGAGGACGGAGTGGATGATGCCGGCGCAGACACGCATCTCGTCGGGGCCGAGACCGCGCTGGGCGACGGCGTTGGTGCCGATGCGCACCCCGCTGGTGACCGTGGCCGGGCGGCTGTCGCCGGGGATGCGGTTCTTGTTGACGACGATGCCGATGGACTCCAGGGCGCGTTCGGCGGCGATGCCGCTGACGCCGTCGCGGGTCAGGTCGAGCAGGACGATGTGGTTGTCGCTGCCGCCGGTCACCACGTCGTGGCCCAGCGCCGTCAGTTCGGCGGCTAGGGCGGCGGAGTCGTCCAGGATGCGCTGCGCCGTGGCCCGGTAGGAGTCGGTCGCGGCGAGGGCGAAGGCGCGGGCCTTGGCGGCGATGGCGGGCAGGACGGGGGCGCCCTGGAAGAACGGGAAGACCGCGCGGTCCAGGGTCCTCGCGATGGTGCGGCCGGTGCCGGGCAGCACGGTGTCCGCGTCCCGGCCGGAGAGGATGATCCCGCCGCGCGGGCCGGCCAGCTGCTTGTGGGTGCAGGTCGTGGTGATGTGCGCGTGGTCGACCGGGCTCGGGTGCAGGCCCGCGGCGACCAGGCCGGCGATGTGCGAGATGTCGGCCATCAGCAGGGCGCCGACGCTGTCCGCGATGGCGCGGAAGCGGGCGAAGTCGACGGTCCGCGGGTACGCGGTCGCGCCGCAGACGATCAGCTTGGGCCGGTGGGCCTCGGCGAGGGCGGCGACCTCCTCGTAGTCGATCCGGCCGTGCTCGTCGAGGCCGTAGTTGACCGCGGTGAAGTACGTGCCGGAGTAGGCGACGCTGTAGCCGTGCGTGAGGTGGCCGCCGTGGTTGAGCCGCATGCCGAGGACGACGTCGCCCGGGTCCAGCAGGGCGGACAGCACCGCGTAGTTGGCGGTGGTCGCCGAGTGCGGCTGCACATTGGCGTAGCGGGCGCCGAACAGGGCGCGGGCGCGGTCGACGGCCAGTCGCTCGATGGGGTCGATCGCCTCGCAGCCCGCGTGGTAGCGGGCGCCGGGGTAGCCCTCGGCGGTGACGTTCATGGAGGAGGTGGCGAGGCAGGCCAGGACCGACGGGTCGGTGACGGAGGAGGAGGCGACCAGCATCAGCGAGTTCTGCTGGCGCGCGTTCTCCTGTTCGATGGCGGAGACGAGGTCCTCGTCGTCCGCCACCAGCAACCGGGCCGCGTGGCGGGCGAATTCTTCGGTGGCGAGCATGATCGGGCAGCTCCTTGGGCGGAGTCGGGTGTGCGCGGGCACGGGCGGGCGGCCCGTGTGCGCACGGACGGGTGCGAGTCGGGGGCGGGCGCGAAGACGGGCGCGGTGCGGGACGGGCGCACGGGGGCGGGACACGGCCCCGTGCGGGAGGGTCAGACCTTCTGCGGCACGGGCGCCGGCGCGGGCCGGGGCGCGGCGGGCGGCTCCGCCACCGGGTCCATCAGGGTGGGGTCGCCGTCGCGGCGGATGACCAGGCCCGGAAGACACGTGGTGAGCAGGGCCATCACGACCATCATCGTGTACATCTGCTGGCTCAGCAGGCCCAGTTGGACGCCGATGTTGAGGACGATCAGCTCGGTCAGCCCGCGCATGTTCATCAGCAGGCCCAGCGTGCCGCTCTGCTGCCAGGACAGCCCGAACAGCCGGGCCGGCGCGATGGTGCCGACGAGCTTGCCCCCGCAGGCGACGAGGAGGATGAGCAGCATCTCGACCGTGTTGCCCGCGGACAGGGCCCGCAGGTCGATGGACATGCCCACCACGATGAAGAAGACCGGCAACAGGAAGGTGGCCACCTGCTCGATGGGCTCCAGCGCGTGCTTCTGGACCATGGGCTTGACCGGCCTGGGCATGCAGAGGCCGAAGACGAAGGCGCCGAAGATGGCGTGCACGCCGATCCACGTCGTGGCGCACGCGGAGAGGAACACCCCGGCGCCCACCACGGCCGAGAGGTACGGCGCCCCGCCGCCCGCGCTCATCCGCTCCACCAGGCGCCCGAGCAGCGGCCGGACGGCCAGGGCCATCACCGCGAGGAAGAGCAGCAGCCAGCCGGCCATCGCGGCCACGCCGAGCATCGACCCGGCCGTCACGACGACCACCACCACCGCGAGGACGCACCAGGCGACGGCGTCCCCGAAGGCGGCGCAGGCCAGGGCCATCACGCCCACCGGCGAGTGCTGCATCCGCCGGTCCGCGAGGAACTTCGCCAGCACCGGGAACGCGGTGATGGACATGACCACACCGATATAGAGGGCGAACGGCACCTGCGCCACCTGCTCACCGTCCACCACACCGTGCTCGCGGTAGAGCAGCAGCCCCAGCGGTACCCCGAGCAGGAACGGTACGGCCGTCGCCGACACCGAGACGCCCACGACGACGCGCCGACGCCCCTGCAGCAGACCGGCGTTGAACTCCCAGCCGATGAGGAACACGAACAGCACCACGCCCACCTGCGCGAGCACGCTCAGGTAGGGGCGCACATCGGGCGGGAACAGCACCTCCGTGGGATTGCCCGGGAGGAGCCCGAGCAGGGACGGGCCCAGCACCAGGCCCGCGAAAATCTCTCCGATGACGGCGGGCTGCCGCGCGCGGATCGCCAGCCGCCGCAGCACCACGCCGGCGATCAGGATGACCGCGGTGCCCGCCATCACCATCGCCGTGATGGTCTCACCGTCTTTTCCGGGGCCGGCCATGGCCCGCACCACCTCTCTGTCTCATGGTTCTGTCTCACGTGGTTCTGTCTCACGCTGTCCGGGCCGTCACCGGCCCGGCGGGGTCTCGGGGGCCGGCGTCCGCGGGCGGCGGAAGCCGGCACGGATCAGGCACCGGGGGCGCTTCGCGCGTAACGGGCGCGGGGCAGGGCCACGGGACCGGCCGGGGCCGCCGGGACCGCCACCGTCTGCCCCGCGTCCAGCAGTTCCTGGACGCAGCGGGCCGCGCCGCGGGCGGTCGGCTCGTGGAAGAAGGCGTTGAGGTCGATCTCCACGCCGTGCCGTTCGCGCAGCCGCGCGGTGAGCCGGATGGCCAGCAGCGAGTGGCCGCCGATGTCGAAGAAGTCGTCGTCCGCCGCGACGTCCGGCACACCCAGCACCTCGGCGAGCAGGGTGGTGATCTCCCGCTCCAGGGGCGTCAGTCCGTCCGTGGCGCCCGCCGCCGGGACCGCCGCCCCGGCGGGCGGCTCGGGCAGCGCGGCCCGGTCGATCTTCCGGTTGGGGTTCTTCGGCAGCTCCGGGAGGCGCAGCAGAACCGGGGGGATCATGTACCGCGGCAGCCAGTCCGTCAGGTACGCGGCCAGCTCCCGCGGGGACGGCGTCCCCGCGTAGTACCCGACGAGGCGCTTGTGCCCGGCGCTCTCGTCGACCACGGTCAGCGACTCCCGCACGCCGGGGTGGGCGAGCACGGCCGAGTCGATGTCGCCCAGTTCGATCCGGTAGCCCCGGATCTTGACCTGGAAGTCGATCCGGCCGAGGAAGTCGAGGGTCCCGCCCGGCAGCCAGCGCACCTGGTCGCCCGTGGCGTACATCCGCGCGCCCGGCTCGTCGCTGAACGGGTCGGGCAGGAAGACGCCCGCGGTCTGCGCGGGCCGGCCGAGGTAGCCGCGTCCGAGGCCGTCCCCGCCGATGAAGAGCTGGCCGGGCACACCCACCGGCACCGGACGCAGCCACGCGTCCAGCACATACACCCGGGTGTTGGCGATCGGTCGGCCGATCGGCACCCGCCAGGTGCCCTCGGGGACCTCTCGGACCTCGAAGGTGGCGGCGATGCTGGTGGACTCGGTCGGCCCGAAGTCGTTGATGAGCAGCGGCCCGCCGAGGTCGACGACCTCCCTGGCCCGCTTCGGGTCCATGGTGTCGCCGCCGACGACGAGTTCCCGGGCGCCGGCGAAGACCGTCGGGTCGTAGGCGGCGACCTCCGTGAACAGGGGGGTCGCGAAGACGACGGTGTCCGCGCGGGCCTCGCGCAGCGCCTCCCCCAGCCGGGGCGGGTTGAGGACGGTCGCCTGGTCGAACCCGTGCAGCACCGCGCCGTTGAGCACGGCGCCCCAGATCTCCAGGGTGGCGGCGTCCCAGGCGGCGTTGGAGATCTGCGCCATCCGGTCGCCGGGCGCGATGCGGACGAAGTTGGTGTCGCGCACCAGCCGGACCACATTGCGGTGGGTGATGCAGATGCCCTTGGGGCGGCCCGAGGACCCCGAGGTGTACATCACATAGAGCAGGGAGCCGGGCACGGTCCCCGGGTCGACGGCCGCGTCGTGGGCGGGGTCCCCGGCGACCTCGGGCCCCATGAAGGCGTCGACGGAGACCACCGGCGCGTCCCACTCCACACCCGCGGGCCCCTCGCCGGAGCCCGTCAGCAGGACCGCGGGCCGGGCCTCGTCGAGGATCTGCCGGAGCCACCTCGGGGGGTGGCCCGGGTCGAGCGGCAGATAGGCGCCGCCCGCCTTCACCACGGCGAGCATGGCGACGACGACCGACGGGTCCCGGTCCACATGCAGGCCGACCAGGGTCTCCGGACCGACGCCCAGGTCCCGCAGCCGGGCGGCCAGGGCGTTGGCGCGGCGGTCCAGCTCCCGGTAGGTGCTGCGGTGTTCGCCGTACACGAGGGCCGGGGCGTCCGGGGTCCGGCGGACGTGCTCGGCGAACAGCTCGGTCAGCGTGCTCTCGCGCGGGTAGCCGGTGGCGGTCTCGTTCCAGGAGGCGACATCGCGCTCCTCGGCGGCCGAGGCGTTCGGCAGCAGCCGCAGCGGCTCGTCCGGTGCGGCGGCCACCCGGGCCGCGAGGGCGGCGAAGTGAGCGGCGAACCGTTCCACCGTCTGCCGGTCGAAGAGATCGGTGCAGTAGGTGATCACGCCTTCGAGGGCGCCGTCCGCCTCGCCGAGGGTCATCCCCAGGTCCGTCTGGGCACTCCGGCGGGCCACCGCCACGGACTCCACGTCGAGACCGCCGAGGCGGGTGCGGACCCCGCCCCGGCCGGTCTGGAGGGCGCCGAGGCCCTCAAGTCCCGCCAGATGCGCGTTGGTCAGGCTGAACATGACCTGGTAGCCGGGCGAACGGGAGGCGTCCCGCTGGAGGCCCAGGCGGCGCACCAGTTCGGGGAAGGGCATCTCCTGGTGGGCCAGCGCGCCGACCACGGCCCGCCGGGTCTCGCGCACCCGCTCGGCGAAGGTGGCCTCCTCCGTCACCGTGGCGCGGACGAGCAGGGGGTTGACGAAGTAGCCGATCACCCGCTGGAGGGCGGCCTCGTGGCGTCCCGAGCCGGGCACGCCGACCAGGAAGTCGTCCTGCCCGGTGAAGCGGTGCAGCAGGATCTGGAAGACCGACAGCAGGGTGACGAAGAGGGTGGTGTCCTCGGCCTCCGCCCGCCGGCGCAGCTCCCGGGTGACGGCCGGGTCCAGGGTGAAGGTCACCGTGTCGCCGCGCAGGCTCTGCACGGGCGGCCGGGGCCGGTCGGCGGGGAGTTCCAGCACCGGCTCGCAGCCGGCGAGGGCCGTGTCCCAGTACTCCCGCAGGCGTTCGCCGCGCGGGGACTCCAGCAGCAGCCGCCGCCGGCGGTCGGCCGACGCGGGGTCGGCGGCTTCCGGCGGCTCGGGCAGGGCGGGACCCTGACCCGCCTCATGGGCGAGGAGCCGGGCCAGTTCGTCCGTCAGCAGGGCCATGGACCACATGTCGGCGGCCACATGGTGCAGCGTCAGCGACAGCACGTCCCCGTCCGCGCGGCGGAGCAGGAGGGCGCGCAGCACCTGGCCCTCGTCGAGGGCGAACGGGCTCTCGGCGCTCCGCTCCAGCCGGGCGGCCACGGTGTCGTCGTCCCACGCGTGGGCGTCCTCGACCGTGAAGTCGGCCGCCCGGGAGGGGAGCACGGTCTGGTAGGGCTCGCCGTCCGCCCAGCGCAGGGCGGTGCGCAGCACGGGATGCCGGTCCACGAGGTGCTGGAAGGCCCGGCCGAGGGCGTCCGGGGCGACGGGCGACAGCAGCCGCACGGCCACCGAGATGTGGAGGGCGGAGGTGCCGGGGTGCTGCTGCTCCAGGAAGACCATGGACTGCTGGCCGGGCGTCAGGGGCAGACGGCCGTCCGGTGCGGGGGTCGCGGTGCCCCCGGCGTCCCCGGTGTCCCCGGTGTCTCCGGCGTCTCCCGAGGCACGGACCGGCGCGGCGGGGGCGGTGAGGGTCAGGGCGTCGACGCTCGCCCCGGCGAGCAGTTCCTCCAGGGAGAGTTCCACGCCCGTCGCCTCGGCGACGGCCGCCTGCAGTTCCACCGCGGCGAGCGAGTCCAGGCCCTGCGCGACCAGCGGGGCCGCCGGGTCCACCCGGACGCCGAGCCGGCGTCCGGCCAGGCGGGCGACCACGGCGCGCGGGTCACCGGCGGCGACCGGGTCCGTGGTCGCGTCCGCCACCGGGACGGGGTCCGTGGCCGGGGCCGGGGCTGCTGCCCGAGACGTAGCCATGCCCGTGGCCGGGGCCGTGGCGGTGTCCGAGCGGTGCACCACCTTCATCGCGCCGTCGGCGAGGGCCGCCCGCGCCGCCGAGCGCTGGATCTTGCCGCTCGTGGTGCGGGGGATCACGCCCGGCCGTACGAGGACGACCGACCCGGGGGTGACGCCGTGGTCCCGGACGAGACCCGCGCGGACGGCGGCGACCACCTCCTCGGCCTGCTCGGTCACACGGCCGTGCGCCGTCTCCAGGACGAGGCAGACCTCCTCGCGCCCGTTCCGTTCCACGGCGAAGGCGGCGGCGCCGCGCCGCAGGGTGGCGTGGGCGGCGAGGGCGGTGGTCTCCAGGTCCTGCGGGTAGTGGTTGCGTCCCCGGACCACGATGAGGTCCTTGCTGCGCCCGGTGACGTACAGGCGGCCGTCGCTCAGGAAGCCGTAGTCGCCCGTGCGCAGATAGGAGCGCGCGTCGCCGGGGAGCGCGGCGCCGAAGGTCCCGTCCGGGACGGGACGGCCCCAGTAGCCGTCCGCGACGTTCTCGCCGGACACCCAGATCTCGCCGACGGTGCCCGGGGCGCAGGCCGCACCCCGTTCGGCGTCGGCGACGACCACGTCCAGCGCCTCGGCCACCGGTCCGCAGTCGACGACCGGGAGTCCGCCGGGCGCGGGTTCGGGGCGCCGGCCGGGCCCGAGGCTGTCCGCGTCGAAGGTCCGGGCGACCTCCTCGCCGCCCACCCGGCGGCCGGAGACCATGAGGGTGGCCTCGGCCAGGCCGTAGCAGGGGAAGAACGCCTCACGGCGGAAGCCGGACGCAGCCATCCGCTCCGCGAACCGCTCCAGCGTCGAGGCGCGCACCGGCTCCGCGCCGTTGAAGGCGACCCGCCAGCGCGACAGGTCGAGACCGGCCAGCCGCTCCGCCGGGATGCGGTCCACGCACAGGTCGTAGGCGAAGTTGGGCCCGCCGCTGATCACCGCGCCCTGCTCGGACATCAGCTCCAGCCACAGCAGCGGGCGGGTGATGAACGCGGTCGGGGAGAGCAGGGTGGCGGGCGCACCCGCGTAGACGGGCTGCAGGATGCCGCCGATCAGCCCCATGTCGTGGTACGGCGGCAGCCAGCTGACCACCCCGGTGTCCGGGCCGGAGCCGAAACGCTCCTGGATCTGGGCGGAGTTGACGACCAGGTTCCGGTGCGTCACCCGCACGCCCCGCGGCGTTCCGGTGGAGCCGGAGGTGTACTGGAGGAAGGCGACGCTGTCGCCGTCGACGTCCGGCCGCCGCCAGCCGTCCGGGTCCGGGAGTTCGCCGTCCACCGAGAGCAGCGCCAGTCCCGGGGCGCCGAGTTCGGCGGCCAGTTCGGCGCCGCGCCCGAGGTCGGCGCCGGGCACCAGCGCCGCGGCGGGCGCCGAGTCGGCCAGCACGGCGAGGTGCCGGGCGGAGTACTTGCCGCCACTGGGCGGGTACAGCGGGACGGCGACGGCCCCGGCGTAGAGGCAGCCGAGGAACGCCGCGACGTAGTCCAGGCCGGGCGGCAGCAGCACCAGGACCCGTTCCCCGGCCAGACCCCGCTCCGCGAGCATCGCGCCCACCGACCGCGCCCGGGCGTCGAGGGCCGGGAAGGTCAGCGACGGGCGCTCCGCCCGGTCGGGGCTGACGAAGGTGTAGGCCGTGCCGTCGCTCAGGGCGGCACGCTCGGCCACCACGTCCACGAAGGTCGGGGCGAGCCGCACGGCGCGGTCCACCGGCGGGGCCGTTGTGTCCAGCAGGTCCATGGCAGGGGCTTCCTCACGCGGTCGTTACGCGGTCGTTCGGGTGGGCACGGGCGCACGGCGGAGCACACGCCGGTGCGGGCCGTGGCGGGCCCGGGCCCGGGCGCGGACCGGGGTGCGGTGGGGTGGTGGGCTGGGGGACGGCGCCGAGGGTCCGGCGCCGTCCGCCCCGGTCAGGCGGTGCGCCAGCGGATCCAGCGGCTCGCGCCGGCCAGTCCGGCGGCCGTCATCGCCGTGAGCACGGCGATGTTGAGCAGGAAAGCGGATCCGAGGTCCCCGACGAGGGCGAGCCGCAGGGCCTCCGCCGCGTAGGTCGGCGGCAGCAGGTAGCCGAAGACCTGGAGCGGCACGGGGAGGGACTCGATCGGGATGAGGACCGGCGCGACCAGCAGCAGGACGAAGATCATCAGATTGACGATCACCAGCAGCAGGTCCATGCTCCGCACCAGCGTGCCGATGGCCAGCCCGATCGCCGACAGCGCCAGACAGGCCAGCGGGAGGACGAGGAGCAGGGCCGGGGAGATGACGAAGTCCGTGTCGTACATCAGCTTCGCGGTGATCATCGGGGTGATCAGGCCCGGCATGATCAGCAGCAGCCGGGAGAACACCATGGCGGCGAGGAAGGAGATCCGGCTGATGGGCAGCGAGGCGTAGTAGACCATCATCCCGTCCTGCCGCAGCACGCCGATCCGCTGCGCCAGGGTGCCGATGCCCTCGTTGGCGACCGCGAAGACGGCCGCGCCGCTGACGATGAAGAGCAGACTCTCCTCGTCCGAGAGTCCGTTGCCGATCCGGGTCAGACCGAACACCATGGCGGCCGGCATCAGCAGGCCGAACATCAGGACCCACGACCAGGTGCTGCGGACCTCCAGCATCTGCTCCAGCCAGAGGTACTTCAGATCGGTCCCCATCCGCCGCAGCCGCTCCCCCGCGCCGCGCCGCGGCGGCGCGGACGCGGCACGCGCCACCGGGCCCGCGCCGGGCACGGGGGCGCCCTCGCGCACGAGCAACGCCACGGGCGCGCCGCCCGCCGCACCGGCCGTCCCCGCCGGGCCACCCGGCGCGTCCGCGGACACGGCCAGGCGGTCGTCGCCCCCGACCGGGTCCACGGCCGCGGACGGATCCGCCGCCGTGCCCGGCGGCGCGGACGCGGCCGGTCCGGCCACTGCGGAACCGCTCGCCCTCGCGAGCACGGCGTCCGCCGTGCTCGCGGCCGCCGCCGGGGCGGAGGCAAACGGCCCGGCCGTTGCCACGGTCCGCCCGGCCTCCGCCGAACCGACCGTCCCCGCCGACCCTGCGCCCGGCGCGCTCGCGGGCGCAACCGGGGCCGACCGTCCGGGCTCGGAGGGGCCCACGGCCAGGGGCGCGGACGCGTCCGCCGCCGTGCCCGGCGGCGCGGAGCCCGGCATGCTCGCGGGTGCGATCGCCGCTGCGACGACAGACCGGGCCGCCGCCACCGTCGGCCCGGAACCGGCCGACCCGGTACCCGGCCCACCCGCGCTCGTGAGCGCGACCGGGGCGACGGCCAGGCGGCCGGCCCCCGCCGGGTCCACGGCGGCGGACACCGGCCCGGCCCCGGACGGGTCCACACCCCGCCCGGCCTCAACCGGCCCGCCGGGCGCGGCGCCCGGCCCGGTACCCGCCGCGCCCTGCGCGGCCCGCGCGGCCCCCCGGCCGTCCAGCGTCAGGTAGACGTCCTCCAGCGTCGGCCGGGTCAGCCGGAAGTCCGCGACCCGGTCCATCCCCAGCTCGTCGTGGACCAGGCGCATCAGCTCCGGCATCCGCGCCGAGTCGGTCTGCACCAGGTAGCTGCCGTCCCGCTTGCCCGCGCCCACCTCCCCCACCCCGGCGAGGAGTTCCCGTTCGTGGCGGGCCAGCTCCCCGGCGCCGCGGACGGACAGCTCCAGCCGGACCCGGTCGCCGAGCGCCTCCTTCAGGCTCGCGGGCGTGCCCATCGCCGTGATCCGCCCGCCGTCCATGACCGCGACCTGGTCGACGGCGGACTCCGCCTCCAGCATGTTGTGGGTGACGAGCACGACCGTGGTGCCGTCCTCCACACTGCGCCGGGCCACCATCTCCCAGATCCGGCGCCGGTTGTGCGGGTCCAGCTCGTTCGTCGGCTCGTCGAGGACCAGCAGCTTGGGCCTGCCCATCAGGGCCATGCCGAAGTTCACCAGCCGGGTCATCCCGCCGCTGAGCTGGTCGACATAGCGGTCGCGCACCTCGCCGAGCCCCAGCTCGTCGATGAGCTCCGCGGTCTGGCGGCGGGCGTCCGCCTCCGACTGTCCGCGCAGCCGGCCGGTGTAGTGCAGCGCGCGCCGCACCTCCACCAGCCGCATCGACAGCCCGGTCTGCGGGAGGAAGCCGGTCATCGCCTTGACCTCGTCCGGGTGCGCGACCGCGTCGATGCCCTCGACGAGGATCTGCCCCGACGTCGGCCGCATCAGCCCGAGGAGCTGCGAGACGAGCGTGGTCTTGCCCGCGCCGTTCGCGCCCAGCAGACCGAACACCTGGCCGCGGGGGATGCTGAAGGTCAGGTCGTCGTTGGCCTTGACGACCTGGTCCGATCCCCCCGCTGGGAAGACCCGGGTCAGGTTGCGGACCTCGATCGCGACCTCGCGTGATGTGTGCTTCATGACGTCCTCAGATCTCTTCCGTCGTACGGGCGATGACGGAGTCCTCCGGCAGGAATCCGAATCCCACCGGCACGGTGTCCCGCGGTCGCGGCCCCACCAGCTCCCGCACCTGCGGGGTGAGGCCGAGGGTGTAGTCCGCGGCGTCCACCCGCAGCCGGGTCCCCGCCGCGACCTCGCAGGTCACCTCGACCGAGCGGGCGCCGTAGTGGTGCAGGACGACGTCCTCGGCGCCGGCGGTCTGCTCCGCCAGGAGGGCCCGGTCCAGCCGGGTCTCCCCGACCGTGCAGGCGTTCAGCGGGGCACGCGGCAGCCGGACCTGGATGCGCCAGGCGGGGCGCTGCGACGCGACGGTGAAGCGGACGGTCCGGACGCCGTCCCGGGTGGTGTCCCCGCGCACCGTGACCTTCGGGAGGGGCACGTCGAGCGCCGGGGCGTCGGCCACCATGGCCGGCTCGTCCCCCCGGGGCGGGAAGTAGTCGCTCACGGGTTCCCGCCCGGGATCGCCGCCCAGCACCCGGCGCGTCCAGGCGTCGGGCGCGGGATCGGCGCTGAACCACAGGTTCCGGTCCTCCGCCGCGTCCCGCACGTACAGCAGCGAGTTCGGCCGGGGCCGCTCGGTGTCGTAGCCGTGCCCGGCCACGGCACCGCCCAGGAGCACCAGGGCGAGCGCCCCGGCCCCGGCGGCGACCGCGCCGGTGGCCGGCAGGCGGGCCAGCAGCGGCAGCGCCGTCACCAGCCCCGCGGTCACGAAGACCGCGGCGACCGAGGCCAGCGGCACACCGAGGGCGGTCAGCAGCATGGCGGCGAGGGGCACGAAGAGCACCACCGCGACCGCCGGTCCGGCGGACCACAGCAGCACCCCGGTCCACTCGGTCCGGGCCGCTCCCTCTTCCGGGGAGCCGCCCGCCGGTGCACGGCGGACCGTCCACCAGAGCGCCGGCAGCGCGGCCAGCAGCGGCCACTGGAGCAGATACCCGGCACCAGGCAGGGTCGCGGTCAGCGCGGCCAGCAGCAGACCGGTCGTCAGCAGGGCCCCCGCCGCCGTCTCGGCCGGCCGCAGCCGGCGCAGCAGCCGGGCCGTGCCCAGCAGCACCGCGCCCACGGCCACGCCGAACGAGGCGGCGAACCAGCCCCGGTTGTACGGTTCGGCCAGCGGCAGGGCCGCCAGGTCCGGCGCCGTCAGCAGCGCCAGGGTCCACAGCCCGTGCACCGCCGCGCCGGCCGCCAGCAGGGCGCCGAGCCCCGCCCCCGCCGCGGCCGCGACCCTCGTGGGGCGCAGCGCGTGGCGTCGGACGCCCAGCACCAGCACTCCCGCGAGCAGCACCAGGGTGCCCCCGGCCAGCGGGGCCGCCCAGGCGACGGGATAGCGCACCAGTAGCCGCGCGAACAGGTCGAAGTAGACCCCGTTCTCCCCGTTCTCGCCGCGCAGCCGCTCCGCCGGCGCACCGTCGAGCTCCCGGGCCAGGCCCAGCATCGTCTCGCCGTGGTGCTGGAGGCTGTCCGGGTCGAGGGAGTCCACCGTGTCGGAGCGCGAGTGGTAGTCGTGGAACCCCTCGATGAAGGCGGAGTTCAGCCCGGCGGCCTCGTCCCGGAAGACCGTGAAGTCGCTGTCGTTGGGCAGGCGTTTGTAGATCTCGTACGCCAGGGAGGTGGCGACCGGACGCGGGTTGGCCTCGGCGAAGGCGTCGACCAGCGGCAGGTTCCCCTCGCCGGTCTCGAACATGGTCAGCGGGCCGCTGCTGCCGCGCGCCTCCCAGTTGAAGACCGCCGCGTAGTCGCCGAGTCCCTCCTCGCGGACGAACAACTCGGCTCCGAGGGCGCCGAGTTCCTCGCCGTCGGTGAAGAGGAACACGAGGTCGTTGCGGACCCCGCCGGACGCCTGGACGGCGCGCAGGGTCTCCAGCATCGCGGCGACGGCCGCGCCGTTGTCCGCGGCGCCGGGGCCGTTGGGAACGGAGTCGTAGTGCGCCACGAAGAGCAGCGCGCCGGGCTCCGGCCCCGCGCCGCCGCCCCGGCCGGGCAGCCGGGCGACGACGTTGTGCACGGTCGCCGAGGGGAAGGGGCTCCCCATGCCGGGCTGTGCGACCGGGCCCGACTGGACGTCGACCTCTGCCCCCAGGCCCCGGGCCGTCCGGACGAGGTACTCCCTCACCCGGGCGTGCTCCGCGCTGCCGACCGGGTGCGGCCGGCGCGCGATCTCCCGGAGGTGCTCGGTCGCCCTGGCCGCGGAGAACTCACCGGCGGGGGTGTCCTGTCCGCGCGCGGACGGCGGCTGGGCCGCCAGGACGGCGAGGGTGCCGAGCAGCGCGAGCAGGACCGCCGCGAGCACGGCCGCCGGCGGACGGCGGCGGCGTGCGGCGACCGCGTCCCGGTCGGCCGCGGACCCGTTCGACGGTGCGTCGAGGGGGTCGGCGGGGGCAGAGGCCGTCGCGGTCATGCCGAGTCCGTGCCCTGGAGTTCGGGCTCCTCGGGAGCGACGAAGTCGACCTCGGCCGCGGACTGGAGGCGGATCTCGTAGGGCCGGCGCTTGATGTAGACGCCGTACCCGTCGAGGATCCGGTGGTGGTGGTCAATGATCGCCTCGACCGGCAGGTTCTCCGCGTGCGTCGAGTGCCCGTCCGAGACCAGGGTGACGTCGTACCCGAGGGTCACGGCCTTGCGGCAGGTCGAGTCGATGCAGAGTTCGGTCACGAGACCGGCGACCACGAGGTGCCGGACACCGCGCGAGCGGAGGACCTCGTCCAGGTCGGTCTCGTGGAAGGAGTCGCACTCCGCCTTGCGGACCTTCAGGTCCCCGTCCGCCGCGCCGAGGCGGGGATCGATCTGCCACTCCGCGGAGTCCGTGTCCCCGAGGTCGTCGTCCTGGACGTGGACGACCGGGACGCCCAGGGCGCGCGCCTTCTCGGCGAGCGGGCGCAGGCGGTCCAGCAGGGCGTCCGCGTCGGGCACCGCGTTCTCGCCGGCCAGCAGGCCGACCTGGAGGTCCACGAGGACAAGCGCCGTCGTCATACGGCTGCTCTCCTTACATCAGTTGGTCGTTGGGGGGGTTCGGCGGGCCGGCCGGCCCCGGCGTCCGCGCGCGTGGATGCGCGCACACGCGGGCCCGGTCCGGTCCGGCGTCCGTGCTTCAGGGGGAGGTGGCCGGCGATGTCGCAGCGGTCGCAGCCGCCATGGCTGTCGCGGCTGTCGCACCGGCCGGGCGCATCAGGTGAACATCGCCTGCATGGTCTCGTGGGTGGCCGTCTTGGCCTGGTCCTTCTCGCTGCCCCAGCAGGTGTTCAGGATGATCCGCGTGCGGTCGGCGTTCAGCGGGATGGTGCGGTGCAGCGTGGTGTCCGAGCGCAGGAAGTACATCTCGCCGGTCGCGTGCGGGTAGGTGCTGATCGGGTGCTGCGCGAGGTACTCGTGGACGCGCGGGTCGTCCTTGTTCCAGTCGGTGTGCGGGATGGCCTGGAGCTGGCCGCCGAACTCCGCCTCGGGCGCCTCGATGATCCAGATGACGGTGAAGCTGAAGTCGCCCCAGTGCCAGCCGTGGGTGTCGCCCTGCTTGTGCTGGCGGATGAGGACGTACTTCTCCTCGTCCCACGGGCAGGGCAGCACCGGCTCGGCGGCGATACGGGACAGGGTGCCCATCATCGCCTCGGAGTTGTAGACGGTCCGGACCAGCTCGCTGTCCTGCTCGATCGCCTTCTGGCTCACCGTGCTCATGTAGCGCGGGGAGTTGCTGGTCTCCTTGAGGTGGATGTCGATGCGCTGCTGGTGGAGGTCGAGCAGGCGGTGGCACTCCTTCGTGACCTTCTGGAACAGGTCCTGGGACACGAAGTTCGGCAGCTTCACATAGCCGTTGCGCCGGAAGCTCTGCGAGAGCCGGCGCAGGGCGTCGTCGTCGAAGGTGGCCGCGAAGTGGTTCGCGAGCTCCTTCTCGATGCGCGCCGGGGCGATCTCGTCGAACGACATGGGTTCTCCCTAATTCAACGCCGAAGCCCGTTCACCGGTGTCCGGTCGGGCGGGTCGGAAGGGAACGTAGGCAGCGCGGAATCCGGCCGACAACGAGGACGGGCAGCAACACGGGGCCGCTCTGCCGGTGCGCGCGGGTTCTGCCGTGCCACTGCCGCAACTGCCGGTGAACCGCCGCCTGACCGCCTGGCGCCGGGCCCCCTCGTGCGCCACGCTCGCGGAAGGACCGCCCCGTCCGGCCCCGCAGCACCCCGCACCGCCCCTCATCGCCCACAGGAGAGACCGAGATGACCGAACCTCTGGAGCCGGCACACGCCGACGCCGCACGGGACGCACGGCACCGGGTCCAAGCCCTCGTGGACGACCTGACGGCCACGCACGGCGACCCGGCCGACGCCCTCCTCCGCGCTCAGCTCAGCGGATTGCGGACCGTCCTCTGCCTCCTGCGCGCCGGCGAACGCGCCGTCCCCCGCCCCGAACGCCTCACCCTCCTCCGCCGCGCCCGCACCCACGCCCGCAGCACGACGGTCCTCACGTCCTGCGCCCTGGGCGAGACAACCCTGCTCCAGCGGAGCTGACGCGCCGCCGTCCGCCGGGCGCGGACATGCGAGAAGCCCAGGCCACACGCGCCCCGGCGCCGAACATGTCCCACGACTCCGTGACTACGGGAACCCCGGCGGTGTTCTGGGTCCAACCGCCCGAGCCGCGCAGCAGAGCGACGGAACCCGCGTACTCCCCCGAGTCGACGGCTCGCCATGGACGCCCACCAGCACGTCCGCGTGCCGGTCGCTGTTCGCGTCCATGTGGTGCCGGGACGGCAGGGAGAGGTCGGCCAGGACGAGGTACACCGCGACGCGCGGTGCTCGTGGAGCGGCCTATTTCAGGCCACTACAGGCCGCCTCACTGGAGGGTTTCCGGTGAAGTGGGACACATTCAGGATTTGCTGCGCATGGTGGCGCTGCAGCAGCAAATTCCCTTCCCCTCGGGGAGACCTGGGCCGGAGAGCGCCAACCACTACCAGCCAGATGCCGGTTGACGTCCCGGCCTCCTCGATCGCCCCGGCATCCGGCGGGCAATCCGACTCGATCCTCGCCTGCCCATGTCCCCCATATGAAGCCATTCCTCCGCTTCGCGAAAACAAAGGATATGGGTGTTCACCTGGGGCTATAGATGATCATCACCGTGGCAAGATCTCCTCTCGCCGCAGCCAGCGGCACTGCCCGAAACAAAGGAGCACCCATGCGTCGAGGACGAATAGTCAGCGTGGCGGCAACCGCACTCGCCACTGCCGTTCTGGTGGCCACCCCGGCATCCGCCGCGAACGCCAAGTGGAGCGGTGAAGTCGACAGCGGCGGCAAGCTGAAGTACTTCAGCACCCAGCGCACCACCAGCAACAAGGTGATGATTTACGTCGGCCAGGCCCCGTACGGCGGTGTCGGAGTCCAGCTCATCAACTGCCACGACCTGGGCGTCGTCGGCAGCGAGAAGACCATCAACAAGAGCAAGTCGAAGTCCTGGGACGACCTGGGCCGCAAGTGCTTCCGCACCGCGATGAAGCGGGCCGTTCCCAAGGACACCAACGGCATTCTGCCGGGCAGCGGCGTCACCGACCTGTCCGGCAGCATCGACTGGTAGAGCCGGGGACGCGACCGCACGGGACGGGTGCTCGGGCAACGCCAATTTGCCCGAGCACCCCACTGCCCAGTGTGGCAGTCTCCTGCCCGCCCGGACAGGGCGGGCAGGAGATCGCCGCCCGGGCGATTCCTCCGTGGGACTCAGAAGAACGGGCCAGTCATGACCCCGCCCGCGAACCTCAACGGAACATGTCCGTGACGATGTACAGGCAGACCAGGCCGAGGAGCCCCACCGCCCAAGCCGTGGCACGGTTCAGTCGTCGACGCCACGCGGGGTCGCGGTCCAGCAGCCAGCCCGTGGCCACTTGCCCGGCCACCCAGGACAGAGGGAGCAGCACCATCGCACCCATGGTCTCCGAGCCGCCCAGCTGCGGCACCCGCATGACAGCCCCGATGCCATGGTCGATTGCCGGGAGCAGCGGGCCGCCCGCCGAGACCACGTCCGACCCGATGCTGAGGGTCACCGACCAGAGAATCGCCATCAGGTAGAGCGCGGCGACGCCGCGCACGCCGGAGGCGATCCACTCCGCGGGGGTCGGCCAGGTTGTGGAAGACAGCCCCATGAAGCGAAGCTGTCGCGTCGGCGTGCCGGATTCCATGGCCAGTTCGCGTGCATACTCGGCCGGTCCGGGCAGTTCCTCGACGCCGGCCCCCTCATGGAGGTGGGCGGTCAAACCGGCCACAGCCTCGGCCCGCTCCCGGTACGGAAGGGCCAGCAGGCGGTCGTCCACCTCCGCGGCGTAGCGGCGTATCCGGTCGTGCTCGATCTCGCGGCGGGCGGTGTTCATGGGGACTCCCCTTCCGTTCCTTCGGTTTGCGCGGTTCCACCGCTCAGGGCGCTGACGGCGTCCGCCATCTGTGACCACTCCCGTTGGGCCTCAGCGAGGACCTGCCTGCCGTCGTCGCTGAGTTCGTAGTACTTGCGGGCCGGGCCGGAGCTCGATGGCACCAGCCTGGCGACCAGCGCACCGTCCTTTTCCAAGCGGCGGAGCACCCCGTAGACCGATGGGTCGGCAACGTCCCGGAGACCGGCGGCACGCAGCCTCTCCACCAGCTCCAGGCCGTACGACGTCCGCCGCTCCAGAGCCAGCAGGACAGCCAGCTCAAGGACCCCTTTGAGCAATTGACTGGATCGCATGGTTCTATGTATAGCAGAGAACCATGCCTAGAAGGGAAGAGACGATGAAGAGTCGAACCATGCGTCGCGGACCACTGCTCGGGCGCTGTGTGGGGGCACTCGGCCTCGCCCTGGTCCTCCTCGCCTGTGGGGGCCCCGGCTCGGACGAGCTCGACCACTACGATCCGGCTGAGGTGCAGATGCTCCGGGAGCAGGGCCGGGAGAGCGGCCTGGAGGTCACTGACGACATCCTGTTGGAGACCTTGCGTGCCCGGGACGACTGCCGGACCATCAAGACCGCCCTGGATGCCGTGGGCAAGGGCGCACGGTCCGGGCCGGCCTTCGACGGACTGGACGAGCTGAGCCGGCTCAATAAGGAGCGTGGGCAACCCGAGCAGGCGGACTACTTCAAGCAGTTGGCAGACAAGGTCCGGCTCGGGGACGCCCAGGAGGCGCAGGAGTACCACGCGGCCAACTGCGCGGGCGTGAAGTGAGCAGGCGTCGCGCGATGCGGCCCGGGGACACCCAGGGGCCACGCGACAGCTCCAGCAAAGCGAGTGAATCCACCGCGTCCCGCACGCCCGGCGGAGCCGGGATACCGGACGAGGGCCGCACATCGGGTCGGGCGCGAGGGGCCCGCGAAACCCGCAAGCACCGCGGAGACGGCAGGACGCGCCGCCGCAAGGCCGTGGCATCGACCGCGGCGGTATTGACGGCCGCCGCCTGCGCGGCGGTTCTTCTGCCGGCCGACGAGGATCCGCTCGTCCATGCCACGGGACCGTCCGCACCGGTGGAACACACCGTGCAGCAGCGTCCTTTCCGATCCGTGGTGACACTGGACGCCGAGATACGGGCCCAGCAGCCGGTCCTCGTGCACCAGGGCGCGACGGACAAGGCCGAATGGTCCGTCAATGACGGGGACCGAGTGACGAAGGGGCAGCTGCTCGGCACACTCACAACGAGCACCGGTGAACTGACCCTGGAGGACCTCCGGATCTCCCTCGCCGATGCCCGGCAGGAGCGCGCCGACCAGGCCCGGCTTCTCGAACTCGATGTGCGGCAGGCGGAGCAGAGCCTTGCGCGCGCCACCGGCGAAGCCAAGGACAGTGCACGGGGCGAACTCGCCCGCGTGCGGCTGACCTCCCGGCAGGCGTTGGAAAAGCTGGACCTCCAGATCTCCCGGCTGAACACCAAGGTATCGGCCGCCCGGAACAAGATGCGCACCCTGACCGCACCGGTCGCCGGCAAGGTGGTCCGGGATGAGGGCGGAGTCCACATCCAGCCGGACGGCTTCGAGGCGACGGCAGCCGTACCGCCCGTCCTGATGTATCGGCTGGACGCGCCTGAAGCCACCAGGACCTCGGCCGTGGTCAGAGTCACTGGCGGACCCGCCGAATTCGACTGCGGGGCGATCGCCTACCGTGGCGCGCGCCCAGGAGAGCTCACCGAAGCCACGGCAACGCGCGCATCCGCCGAGACCGGCTCCCCGTCAGGAACTCGAGAGAAGACAGCCCCTGACGATGCGGCTCCCCGTGATACATCCATGGGCGAAGATGATCGGCCGGGCATCTCCGCGTCCTGCACGATCCCGCGGAACGTACGCGTCTACGCCGGACTGACCGGCACCCTGGCCATCACCGTGGTCGACCTTCCCAAGGCGATCGTGCTGGACGCCTCGGCCATACGGCTCACCACCGGCGAGAAGGGTCTCGTATCGGTCCGCACCCCGGACGGCAGCATCGAAGACCGGACTGTCTCCCTGGGGGCGACCGACGGCCTCGTCTATGTGGTCGCCAAGGGCCTCCGCCCCGGCGAGACCGCGCTCGCCCGAACCGGGGAGCAACGGTGACCCTGAGCCTGACCGACTGCCACGCAGGGTTCACCCAACCCGATGGCACCCGGCTGAACGTGCTGCGCGGAGTGTCACTGGAGGTGCGCGCCGGGGAGTCCGTGGCGATCCTCGGCCGTTCCGGTTCCGGGAAGTCGACCTTGCTCAACATCCTGGGCGCGCTGACGCCGCCCCAGCGGGGCCGACTGAGCATGGACGGGGTGGATGTGTGGCAGCAGAAGCCCGCAGACGTGGCACGGTTCCGGGGTGCCTCCTTCGGCTTCGTCTTTCAGGACTATCTGCTGATGCCCCGGCACAGCGCGCTCGAGAATGTCGCCCTGCCCCAACTGAACGGCTCTGTCAAGGAGTGGCGCGGCCGTCACCGGCGGGCCCGCACTCTGCTGGAATCCGTGGGTCTGGGAGACAAGACCTCGGCCCGGCCGTCCGAACTTTCCGGTGGGCAGCAGCAGCGGGTGGCGATCGCCCGCGCCCTGATGCGGTCCCCACGCATCGTTCTGGCGGACGAACCTACTGGCGCCCTTGATCCCGACACCGGCAACGAAATCATCGGCCTGCTGCTGTCGCTCGCGCACGAACTGGGGAAGTCGCTGGTCCTGGTGACCCACGATCTGGAGATCGCAGGACGGTGCAGCCGGAGCATCCACCTGGTCCGGGGCGAGATCGCCGCCGGGGCGCAGGTCACAGGAAGGTGACGGCGATGTGGAAGAGAATCCTCTCTGTCAGCCTTCAGGAGATTCGGGTCAACCGGCTGCGCTCGGTGGTGACAGGGCTGTGCATCTGCGTGGCCGTCACAGCCTTCTCTCTGGTGATGCAACTCGGTCAGGGGGCGCAGCAGGAGGTGACCGAGACGGTCGAACTGACCCAGGGCCGTTCGGGCACCTGGCGGGTCACAGGCACGGGCGCGCCGCCCGAGGTGCTCCTCCGCAGCGGTGCCCGGGCAGCGAAAGAGCCGGGCGGCCGGGTCGAGTCGTGGGGACGAGCCATGCGCGTGGGCGAGGTGAAGGCCACCGCGACCGCGAGGAACGCGGCTGTCGGGGGGCCGGAGACCGTCCTGTCCTTGCTGGCCGTGGACCCGTCGATCACGCTGGTGGCCCCGGCCCCGGTGAACGCAGGCCGCTGGCTCGACGATCACGACACACGTGATGGGTCGGTGCCCGTGGTGCTCGCGCCCGGCGCAGCGAAGGCCCTTCTGTCGGATGGTGGTGGCCGGAACCCCGAGGCGCTGGTCGGAGGGGAGCTGGCAGTCCCCCGTCCGACCGGGCTGCGGCTGCGGATCGTGGGCATCGCATCGGACGGACCGCTCGTGCGGTTTCAGTCGGAGGGAAACATCGGCTTCGTACCGCTGCACACCTCTCAGCCCAGTGGCCTGCATCCCGCGCTCGCTGCTGTCGCGAGCCGGACGGATACCGTACAGACCTATCTGCTTGCACGCGGGGCGGATTCCGGCGCGGCCCAAGAGGTGACGGCCGCGGGGCAGAAACGGATCATCGCGGCAGCCGGCCACCCTGGGGCTCAGGTGACGGCAGAACGCGTGGACCGCGCCGACGACTTCGCTGCAGCCACCCGCTCGTTGACCACCGTGCTCGGCGTCATCGGAGCGGTCGCCCTCGCCGTGGGTGTGCTCGGTGTGGCGAACGTCAGCTTGATGAGCGTCCGCGAACGTACTCAGGAATTCGGTCTGCGTAGCGCGCTGGGAGCCTCACCAGCAGTGATAGCCTGGCTGGTCCTCACGGAAACCGCGCTGGTGATCCTTGCCGGCGGAGCGGCCGGTGTGCTGCTGGCCGGCGTCCTCTCCCGAGCCGCCGGTGCGGCGCTCGGCAGGTTGCTCGGAGGCTTCCCGATCACACCGATGTCCCTGTCCACCGCCGCGGTGGGCCTGGCGGTCAGCGCCCTCTCGGGCCTACTGGCCGGGTTCCTGCCCGCTCTGCGGGCCCGACGGCTCAGCGTGGTGGATGCGATCCGGCGTTAGGACGACACTGCCACACCAGGGGGTTGCCGTTGAGGGTCGGAAGGGCGATCGCGGCGTAAGGGACTACGCCGCCTCGCTCGCCGCCGGGCGCCGGTGGAATTGCCCCCCGACACCACAGAACCCCAGATCACAATCAAGGTGACCTGGGGTTCTCTCTTGAGCCGCCTTCGGGATTCGAACCCGAGACCTACGCATTACGAGGGCTCGCGGGGTCGTGACGGGCGGTGATTCGTGATCATGTCTGATCCAGTTTTGCCAGGTCAGAGACTTGCCGAGCTCGGCGACGTGACGCCCGGTCCAACGAGTGCTGGACCGTCCGCTCACGCATCGCTCACGCACATCAGTGCCCAGCCCACCGCAGCAGCAGCAATGAGATTGCCCGACAGTCACTCAACGTCGTCAACCTCATCTTCAAGATCTTCCACCGCCGCAGCGACGCTCGACATGAAGATGTGATGCTTGTCGTCGTTCGCCAGATAGGTCACCAGGTTCTCGCGCAGCCGCTGCGTCCCCAGGTAGTAGTCCCGAAACGCCTTCGAGACCTCGTCTGCCGCTTCGCGACTCGGAGGGACAGGGATGCGAATTTCCCGATACCGTCGGCCCACATCTTCACGGTTTGTCTGCATGAAGACGACGCGATCCCACTGCCGGCGCACCGCCTTCAGCGTCATTGCCCACAAGAGATAGAAGTTGTCGAAGGAAGCGGACTCCGAGGCCCGCAGCACCAGCACCTCCTTGGTCAGCACGACCCTCTCTTGCCCCGGCATGATTACCGCAAAATCGCCGATATTCTTGCTGGTGCGGATCGGGGTGATCAGGTCATACTCTTCAAGCCCGGATTCACTCCCCTTCCAGAAACGCTCGGCGACCACATCCGGCACACGATTCGTCGGATTGATATTCACCTGCCCGGCGCGAATATCGGAGACTTTGATGTAAGGGACGTGCCCAGTTCGAAAATCTGCTGACGGGCTTCCATGTCCATGCATCGAGACCAGCAGCCCATTGTCAACCAATTCTCCGATAGAAGCGCTCGTGAAATCCCCCATCTCCGGCGCATCCATAAGCGTGAAGAAGTCACGCACTGAACGTTCATCGAAATAGTTTGGAACGGCAATCAGCTGCTCGGTAAGTTCACTCTTATCTACCCAACGACTCGTTTCCGTCGTACCGAACTCGTCCACCAGGGCAGTAACGTCTGCGGCGATCTGGTCGTCGATTACGTCTGTTCGAGTTCCAGTATCAGCAGCAACGACGAATAGATCCTCGCCATCCTTGTTGATACCCACGGTCGGGGCGTAAGAGACGAATACCTGACCTTCACGAAACCAAGCGGGCCTATGCACCATGGAAATCACTTCTTCTCAAAGACGTAGAAGTTGGTCTTCGCTCGACAGAACCCTTGAAACGCTTCCATGGGAATATTGAGGACGCCCCGCAGGGTGAACCGGTCACTCAGCCATTCTGGTAGCCATTTATATGTGGGCGAAAAGAAGTACGTTTCCGGCAAGATAATCCCGAGCCTACCCCCCTTCATCAGGAGTCTGTGCGCGCGCTCAAGAAAGACGAGGCCAATTTCGAGATCCGCATACTCACCCGGCTTCCGATGTGCTGCGGCCGCGATACTGTAACCGTTACGGCGCGCATCAATCTTGCTGACCTTTAGATTCTTGCCGAAAGGCGGGTTTGTGATCACCACAGTGAACGACCCGTCGCTGAGAGGCCGCTCAAGCTGAGGGTAGTCCTTTGCCCACCTGTCCTCCCTTATCGAATCGCCAATGTGCACATTGACAGATCCGTCGCCAAGCCCCACCATAATCGCCCGGGTAAGCTTGACGTTAATGGAGTCTTTGTCCACCCCATAGACGTTCCGGTGCGCCCAAGTTCTCGCTGCAGCGGCAGAGTCACCAGCAGGAATGCGATCGACCAACGAAAGGAACGCTTCGGTGAGAAACCCGCCCGTTCCACATGCTGGGTCGATAATCCTGTCTTCCAGGCGAATATCCATCATTTTGACGGCGGCAGCGATTACGCGTTGGGGGGTGAAGTACTGCCCTTCCCCCGCCTTCAGGTTCGCCCGGCGAAACACCTGAAAGGCGGAAGAAATCGCCTCAGGACCCACATCATTAAGGTTCAAATTGGAAAGCTCATACACCGCTTCCTGAATGGTGTGATCGTCTAGCTCGAGGGCACCTTCCCGATGGTCAGCAAAAACTTCTGGTCGAAAATTCTTAAGGGCATCGAACTGTGCCCTCATCGCCTTACCTGTCGCGGCTTCCCCACCCTGAGAGAGCTGGAAAGCGACCGGCTTGCTGGGGTCATACGACGCGTTTGAATCCGACTCCAGCTTAAGTAGCAGGAGGTTGCAAAGTTCGTTAAGTTGCGCTTCTGAACGAGTCGATCGACTATCTCTCGCGACTACGACGTCCAATAGTCGACTAAAGATTGATCGCAGCTGACCATTCTTTGGCGTAACCAAGTCGCTGAATGTCAACGGCTTCTCGGAGGGGCGCGTAAACCCTTCTCCAGGCTGTGGCAGGCCACGGTTTCGGACATGCTGAAACCTGCCGTCGGCCAACTTATAGACCCTGACGTTATCGGAACCATTGGTCCAATAACCCATACGCGCACGTGGCTCACGGCTGAGGTAGATCTCGAGCTGTGAAATGCCAGCATCGATCGTAGGCTGCTTGAATTCACAGATGACCAGGAGGTGTTCCCAATCACCTGCATTCCGCACGTCATCGAAAATGGCCAGATCGACAGGCCAACCAGCGAAGGACTTTCCATCCTCCCGCTTCGCAGCGTCGTGGGGTGACTGCGGTACGCGCCATTCAGGCTTCCACTGCAGCTGGCCCGAATCCCAACCTGCCTCCATGAGGCTCTTGAGCACCGGCACCCGCACCTGCTGGTGCTCGGGGCCGCTGGGAGTACGCGTAGAGTCATCCGTCACGGCACAACCTTAGCCGCTCGTCGCAAATCGCCGCCGCCAACCGCGAGTGCGTCCCGGGCGTCCCGGGGCGCGCAGGCCCCGGGCAAGATCGGGTCACGGGTTGGGGAGACCTTCGGGAGTGGCCGATGCGGAGCGCATGTTGTCATTGGGTAGACACCACCCGGCCCATCCGATGAAACAACAGACGGCCGAACCCATAACTAGCAAGTTCGGCCGTCCAGGATGCCTTCAGACATCACACTCGTAGCGGGGACAGGATTTGAACCTGCGACCTCTGGGTTATGAGCCCAGCGAGCTACCGAGCTGCTCCACCCCGCGTCGGTGCCCCAACCATACGCCATGTTGGCACCGACGTTGGTCCCCTCTCCCGGGAGACAGGTCGGTGCCAGCCACAACTCTGTTCAGTCTTGGGGATGTAGCGCCGTCTCCCCCTGTGACCGTAGGGCCTGGCAGTGGCCTCGAGCACAGAGCTGACCGTCGCGCGTAGGGTGCGAGATGTGCAGCGCCTCCTGGTTCTCTTCGACCTCGACAACACACTCGTGGACCGGCGGGGAGCACTCGTCGACTGGGTCACCGGCTTCGCCACCCGCCATGGCCTGGAGGCCGAGGAACAGAGGTACGTTCTGAGCCTCGTGGCTAAGCAAGCGTATCCGTCCACCTTCGACGCAATCCGCAGCCGGTACCGGCTGGCCATGTCGACTGCAGAGCTGTGGCACACGTACTGCACCGACATCGCGGCCTTGGTGTCGTGCCAGGCGGGGGTCCTCGACGGCTTGGAGGAGTTGCGTGCGGCCGGCTGGCGGGTCGGGGTGGCGACCAACGGTGCGGCGGATATCCAGCGCGCCAAGCTGCGGGCCACCGGTATCTCCGAGCGCGTGGACGGCGTCTTCGTCTCCGAGGAGGCCGACGCGCGCAAACCGCAGACCCGGCACTTCGCCCTGGCGGCGGCCCGCTGCGGCACGGTGCTGGGCGACGGTGGCTGGATGGTCGGGGACAACCCGGTCAACGACATCGGCGGCGGACGATCCGCGGGGCTGCGCACCATTTGGATCGGCGACGGCCCCTCCTGGCCGCCGGACGATCCCGAGCCGGACCACGTAGTGCCGCATGCACGCGCCGCCATCGACCTGTTGCTTTTGCACTCCGCCGACCACACAAGGACCGCAGCATGACGAGCACTGTTGGGCTGTTGCACCCCGGCAGTATGGGATCCGCCTTCGGCGCCCAGCTGCGCGCGAGAGGCAACATCGTGCTGTGGTGCCCCGACGGACGCAGCGACACAACCCGCCGCCGGGCCGAGCACGCGGGCCTCGAAGCCGCGGCGCTGCCCGAGCTTGTCTCCCGGTCCGATGTGCTGCTCTCCCTGTGCCCTCCCGCCGCAGCGGAGGACACCGCCGGCCAGGTAGCCGAGCTCGGCATGTCCGAAGCGGGCACGATCTATGTCGACGCGAACGCCGTCTCGCCGTCGCGCGTGGTGAATATCGCCGATCGCCTGGCCCCGATGCCGGTCATCGACGCAGCGGTGGTCGGATCGCCTCCGGTGGGCGGCAAGTCCCCGACGCTCTACCTTTCCGGCGCCGTCGAACAGACCGACCGGATCGGCGAGCTTTTCGCCGGCACCGACGTGCACACCCACGTCCTGGGCGACTGCATCGGCAAAGCCTCCGCACTCAAGCTCGCGTACTCCAGCTACCAGAAGGTCTCCCGGGTGCTGGCTGCCGTGGCCTACGGGGCGGCGGACACGTACGGGGTCGCGGACGAGCTGCTGCTGATCGCGGCCAAGCGCACCCGCAGCTACCTCGTGGAGACCGACTACATCCCCAAGACCGCTTCTCGTGCCTGGCGTTGGGGCCCAGAGCTTGAGGACGCGGCGGCCCTTCTCGCCGACGCCGGGTTGCCGGACTCCCTTATGCACGCGGCTGCCGCGACGCTTGCCCGGTGGGACGGGAACAGAGACGAGCGGCTGGAGATCGCTGAGGCCCTGGAAGCTCTGCGCCTTGAGCGGGACCCGGACAACCCGAGTTGAGCAGGTCGCATCCGCGCGGGCGCTGACGTCCTGGCTGTCAGGAGCGAGGGGGCGTGGTGCGGACGATGTCGTCGATCCTCTGTGCGGTTTCATGGGGTGCCGTCGCGTCCGTCTCCACGCGCAGTTCCCATTGGGCTCGCGGGTGAGCCGCAAGGTCGGCCTGAGTGGCGTCCCAGGCGGCCAGCCGGGCCGCCGTGTCGGTGTCACCGCGCTGTGGTGAGCGGCGAGCGGTGGTCTCCTTGGAGCACCACAGAAGAACGCGCACCCAGCGCGCCGGGTAGAGGGCGGTCACCTGCTCCATCCCCGCCATCTGGCCGAGGTGGACGACGGGGGTCTTGCCGCCCTCCATGGCCTGGTCGAGGCCGGGGCGGTCGACGACGTAGATGTTGCCGTACCGGTCGTTGCGGTAGATGACGTCGCCGCGTGCCTCTAGGGCGGTCAGCTGCTCTGGCGTACCCATCCGGTAGCCCTGAGTCTTCCCGGTCCCGATCTTCAGCCGGGTGAACAGCACATATCGCTCGTCGAGTTCGGCGAGCGCCGCCGTGATCGTGTCCTTGCCCGCCGCCGGCGGCCCGTACAGCAGGACGCCCTGCCTCACTGGAACACCGTCCCGAAGACCTGGCGCACCTGGTCCGTGAGCGATATCGCGGAGCCGAGCCGGTTGTCGACAACCAAGTGCGGTACGACGGGCCGAAGCTCAAGGTTGATCCCGGCAGCGTAGGTGTCCCAGTTCTGGAGTTTCCAGCTGTCCCGGGCTGCGGACCGGAAGCTGATGTACTCGTGCATCGTGTCGAGGTCGCACTGAATCCAGACGACGGCCACGGAGACGCCGCGGGCTTCGCAGCGGTTGATCAAGCGTCGCATCCACCGAGGGTCGGTGGTCTCGGCGATGAAGGGCGCGGAGAGGACGGTGCTGATCGCGCAGTCGACGTTCGCGTACGCGGTCTCCAGCAGGCACTGGTACTCCAGCGGGCGGACCTTCTCCCGGTAGAGGTCGGTGTGCCGGTCGTTGGGCTCGCTGCCCATTTCCACAAGGAGGCGCTCGACGAGCGGGCGCGTGATCGGGTCCTTGTCGAGGACGGGCCATCCAGTGAGTTGCGATACGAAGCGGGCGAACTCCGACTTCCCGCTGCCCGCGTAGCCTCCGACCATCATCAGCGTCGGCCGGTTCGGATCACCGCCGGTGTGACGCCGCTTCCAAGCGTCGAGGATTCGCTGCTGGACGCCCACGCCGTCGGCGTCCTCCGCGCTCGGCGCCAGCTGGTGCAACGCCCGTTCCACGGCCAGGACGTGGGCGCCGTTCTGCGGTTCGCTCGACGCGGTGAACTTGAGCTTCGTGGCCTCGTCGGGCAGTGCGCTACGGAAGCCGAGTTCGGGCTCGGTCGCACGGTACAGAAGGCAGTACGCGCGACGGTAGTGCGGTCCGGGATAGACCTCTCCCTGCTCGTGCTGCCACAGCGTCTGAAAGTTGGCCGCCGGCACCGTGAGCCCCGCAGCCCGGGCCACCTCGCGCAACTGCTCGCCCGCGCCTTCGAGCGTCAGGCCGTGAGCTTCGCGTTGTTGTCTCAACTTGTCCGGGCGCCACCCCGGGCGACTCTTACCCACCGCGCCTACCGCCTGCCCATCCCTGGTCATGATCCGGAGCCTAAGTCTGCCTGTCATGAACCCGTGTGTAAGCGGATGTTGAAAAGTCAGGTCGGCCAGCCATGAGCTGCTGATGAGCAGCTTCAGGAACGGCTTGTGATACTCCGCACAGCTCCGAGCCGCTGTCATGGTCACACCGACGCGGGTCGTCCCAGTAGCCGCCTCGGTCTCCACTATTCGTCCGAGATCGAAGGGGGCTCCGCAGTGGCTGTCGATGTTGCTGTCCTGCTGCTCCTCGGCATCGTGATCGTCTTCTTGTGCCGCGGAGGTGGGCTCAAGGCGGGTCACGCCGTTGTGTGCGCTGTTTTCGGTCTGTATCTCGCCGAGACCCACAACGTCGGCCCGTTCGCGAAGGACGTCACGGCGTCGATCGCCAGCTTGCTGTCAGGGCTACGGCTGTGAGCGCGCCGACGGCATCGCCGGGCCCTGGCGACCCAGCGCGGCCTCGACCTGGTGGCAGTCAAGTCCTCCTTCCTCGTCTGTCGGACATCCGAGAAAGCGTCATCTGGCCGCAGCCCAGCCAGCCGGAGAGTTCGGTTCTGCACGAGATCACCGATCTACCGATGGGCCTCACCATGCGCTATCAGCCGACGGGCACCTCCATGTCGACGAGCCTGTCCGCGCCCGCCACACATCCAATGGGCGACGTACTGCTTGGCCCTTCACCGCAGCGGAGTTCTACTGCTCCGGCTCCACGCCCGACCGCAGTGATACTCGATCTATTCGGCACGCTCGTCGCAGCCCCGAGTGTGGTCGAGCGGAGGGCAGCCGCTGCCCAGTTCGCTGCGATCCTGCGCGTATCCCCGGCGATCGCCGAGTCGGTGCTGTCCGACAGTTGGCAGGCGAGGCACGACGGGCAGATGGCGTCCACCACCGAGGTGGCGGTTCACCTCGTCACCCGATGCGACGCCTCCGCTGCCTGTGTGGATGAGCTGGAAGTGCTCCTGGCCCGACTCGCCCATGTCCGTCTCCAGGCCGATGCCTCCCTCCTGCGGGCACTGGAGCAGCTTCGGCGCGGTGGCATCAGGCTGGCCGTCCTCAGCGACGCGTCCCCGGACATCGCCGAAGCGTGGAACGCAAGCGACCTCGCGCCACACTTCGACGCTGTCGTGTTCAGCTGCCGGGCGGGGGCGGTGAAGCCCGACCGTCTGCTCTTCCGCGCGGTCCTCCGAGACCTGGCTGTCGCCCCGCAGCAGGCCCTCTACTGCGGCGACGGCGGCGGTGACGAGCTTGGCGGCGCAGAGCGGGCCGACATGCGTGCCGTGCGCGTGGAGCGTCGGGGCGGGCCGAGTGGCCTCGCGTTCGGCGAGACCGCCTGGTCCGGCAGGGCGATACCCAATGTGGAAGCTCTCCCCACCTTGTTGGACAGATGGGGGCAGCGATGACCGGCCCGTACGCGTGGGCGGTTGCGAACGGAGTCCTCTGCCGACTTCCCGCTCCGGTCGCCATGTCCTCGGCACCCGACACGACGCTCGTCGAGACACGCTTCTCAGGGTTGTGCGGAAGCGACGTCGCGAAGCTCAATCACCCTTGGCAAGGACAGTTGCCGGAACCGTGGTACCCCGGGCACGAGATCGTCGGTGTCGACACGGAGACAGGTGGCTGGGTCGCAATCGACCCGCTGGTCTCCTGCCGGTCGTGCCACTACTGCGACCGAGGCCATGTCCACCTCTGCCCACGACTCCAGCGCATCGGGTGGGATCTTCCCGGAGGTCTCACCGACTGCGTACGGGCGCCCCGCGACAGCATCGTCCCGCTTCGCCACCTGCACGATCCCGCGCACGGAGTCCTCGCCGATCCGATGGCGGTGGCCCTGCACGGAGTCCGCTGCGGGCTACGTGTGCCCATGGGGCGGCTCGGCATCATCGGGGGCGGCGTCCTTGCGGTGTGTACGGCCATCTGTGCGGCAGAGGCTGGGTGGGACGTGCACATGCTGGTCAGGGAACCCTCGCGATCGCATCAACTGCGCTACGTCCTCGACCGGCACATCACTCTCCACTCTGCCGAGCTGCCGGCGTGCGACGCCGTGGTGGACGCGGCGTCTGGTCAGAGCGATGCCCCCATACGCCAGGCGCTGAGGGCTGTTCGTGGCGGGGGAACGGTTCTCGTCCAGAACGCCTACGCGCCCCGCGTCGTTCTCTCGGTCCCCCTGCGGGATGTCTTCCGTCGCTCGATCACCCTGCGCGGCTCCTTCTCGTACTGCCGCGCGGACGGCCAGAACGACTTCCGAGACGCCATCGACGTGATCGCCAAGGGCGGCGACTGGGCCGCCCTCATGACCCGAGACCGATTCCCCCTCGGCGAACTGCCGCAGGGACTGGCGGCCCTGAACAACGAAACCCGCCCTCGCCCCTTCAAGGTCCTGCTCACATCCGACACGTGACGGAAGGAGCCCACGCCATGGCGGTCACAAAGCCATTGCTGGCCCACAAAATCAACTCGCCTGCCGACATTCCACCCCAGGACGTCCACGCCGGGATCACGCGCATCCTCGCCTTACCGGAGGGCCACACGCGCGACGTGATGCTGGGAAGCGTCCTGACGGGACTGCTCCTGCGGGGGCCACGGTTGGAGGAGATCGAGGCCGCTGTCCAGGCCGCGACCTCCCTGGACCGAAGCAGCTGGGACTTCCACCAGCCGCCGGAGGGCATGCGGTTCGTCGGCTACACGGGCAGCGGGAAGAAGACTTTCAAGACGATCAACCTCAGTACCGCGGCCGCGCTGGTGGCGGCCACCGGGGGAGCACACGTCGCCAAGCTGGGATCGCGCAGTGCGTCGTCGAAAACCGGGTCCCGCGACTTCATCGACCTCGTGGGGGCGACGAGCGACACGGTGCCGCACCAGGAGATGGTCGACATCACGGCGGAGACCGGCTTCGGGTTCTTCTCCATCGAGAACCGCGTGCCCGAGTTCGACCGCCGCTACGGCGGCAGGTTCCAGGCCGTGCACGCCCTCAGCCTGGCGTTCCCTGCTCTCCTCAGCCCGGTCACCTGTTCCGCCTACGTGTACGGCCTTTCACACCCTGCGGTCGGCGCTTCCGCCCGGCTGCTCTCCAGACTCGGCCTGCCCGACGTGACCGTCATCAACTCCAGCCTCGGCAAGGCGGTCCAGGTAGACGAACTGATCCCCGGAAGCACCGTGCGAGCCTGCCGCATCAACGCCGACGACGAGGACCTGACCTTCAACGACGAGGTACGCAAGGGCGCGTCCTCGATGCCGCAGGACTTGATGTCCGTCACCCAGCACGAGGACCCTCGGGAGAACGTCGCCGCCGCGATACGCGTAGTGGCAGGCCATGACACCAGTCAGGCGCGGAACGCGGTCGCCCTCAACGCGGCTTTGCTCATGGTGATGTCCGAGGCGGTGCCCACCGTCCAATCCGGCATCGACACGGCACTCACGATCATCGACGCCGGCGCAGGTATGGACACGCTGCAGCAGTTCGTACGCCTCACCGGCGGTGCCCCGGACATGCTCCGCTCGCTCCTTCGGCACGTCACCCCGACAGCCCTCCTGGTCAGCCCTGGCAACAAGGAGAAGACCCCATGCTGACGCACGACGAACTCGCGATCGTTCACCTGGTTCTCAACACCGACTGCAACGCCTGGGACCTGGCCCCGACCAGTGCCTCACCGGGTGTGTGCCGGTTCTGCTACCGGGAGCGCAACCGGGTCAAGACGGACCCGGACACCGTCCGGAGGGTCATCGACCAGGTCCGTACTGAGTCCGAAGCCCACCGTGTCGTGTTCACCGGCGGCGACCCTGTGATGCCCTACGACAACCACCTGGAGGTCGCCCTCCGGCACGCACAGGAAGCCGGCTTCGAAACCAATCTGCACACCAACGGGCTGCTCCTGAGCGACCGTTACGCGGGGGTGCGTGACCACGTGACCCTCTACTCCCTGGCCATCGACGGTCCGGAGGCGGACTCGGCCGACTGGTTCCGCGGGCAGGGCTACTTCGAACGGTTCCGGTCCAACGTCGACTTCCTCGTCGCCGACCGGCGCCGACTCGCCTTCAACACGTTCACCACGGCCGCGTCCGTGCGGGACCTGCCGCGGCTCGCGGAGTTCGTCACCGGCATCGCTGACCGCACGGAGGTCGAGTACTGGCTGATCTCCCAGTACAGGCCCATCGGCCGTGCCAGCGCGGGCAAGGCGGAGCTCTACGGCTTCGAGCGTGATGGCTTCGCCCGGGCCGTGGACGGGGTGCGCGACGCCGTCGCCCCGGTGGAGATCTTCGCCCAGCCCACACGGGCGCCCGAGGACCCGTACCCGTTCCGCGTCTGGGTCCTCGCCGACGGAACGGTCACCGCGGACCTCGGCAGCGTCGCCGCACCTCGCAACGCCGTGATCGGGGACCTGCTGGCCGACGGCTTCGAGCCGCTGGTCCGCCGAGCCTTCGCCCTACGAGAGCAGCCTCAGTTGGAGGGGATCGCATGAAGTTCGACACCGCGTACTACGAGAGCGTCATCGACCAGCACCAGTACGAGCACCTTGGCCTCGGCACCATCGACTTCGCCCTCGCGGGGATGAGCCCTGGCGACCTGCACACGAAGTGGGTGTGCCACACCGGTGCGCGAGAGTTCGCGGACGCCGCCTCTGGGGGTCGGCCGGCGATCGTCACCACGGGCGTCGGGCTCGGCGGCCCGCCGCACGCCGGCACCCTCTTCCAGCTGCTGCGCGCGGTCAAGCTCCAGCAGTGCGGACTCGACGTGCAGATCGTGCTCGGCGACCTCGACTCCTACAACGCGCGTCGCACGCCGCTGGACGCGGTGCGCCGCCTGGCCGACCAGTACGAGGAGTTCGCGCTTGGGCTCGGCTTCGACCCTGGGCGCGGTGTACTGCGTCGGCAGGAGGGCGAGACCGATGTCATGGCCACCGCGTTCCTGCTCTCGCGCCACCTGGACGACGACGACTTCCAGTGGGCCGAGGAGGACCTCGCCGGGCTCTACCGCAACCACGGCGTCTTCGACCACCTCAACTACGGGATGAAGCAGGCCACGTTGCTGATGGCCGCTGACTTCGTGCACTTGCTGCGCGAAGGACGGCACGTGCTGGTGTCACTGGGCGTCGACGAGCACAAGTACGTCGCCCTCGCCCGGCGCGGGGCGGAACGCTGGGGTCTGCCCGCAGACCGGCTGGCCGGCATCTACACCAAGATGATCCCGGGCCTCGGGGGCCTACCGAAGATGAGTAAGAGCATCCCCGGCTCCGGAATCGACGGCTCCATGCCCGCCGAGGACATCAGGGCCCTGTTGGCGGCGGACACCGACTCGGCGCCCTCCGACGACGGGGCGGCCCTGCTCCAGATGTACGCGTGTCTGCCCGAGGTCGGCCAGGCGGAGTACGACCGCGCCTGCGCCGCGCGACGCGCCGGAGGCCGGGAGTGGCGTGTGATCCGCGAGGAGCTCGTCGAGCGGCTGATCACGCTGTTCTCCTGCTGGCCGAAGTAGCAGGCCCCCTCCGAGGGAGCGCCGAACCCGCGGCCAAAGCAGGCCGCGCGCCCTCTGCTGCACCACACACCCGAGCAAGCAAGGAGTCTGACTGTGCACGCGGACACCACGACCACATCACAGCCCCTGACCGGCCCCGATGCCCCGCAGCCGCCGACCGTCTCCGAGTCCTCGCAGCCGCTAGGCGGCCCCGACACCTTCTTCATTCGCTGCGGCTATCGCAGCCGGAGCGAGGTCGAGTACTTCCTTGACGAGACGGACGACACCGTCACCTGGCAGCCCGACGTGTACCCCTACGCCGCCGAACGGGCCAAGGAGCTCGGCCGTGACGTCGTGATCGACATCGGCTGCGGGCAGGCGGGCAAGCTGGCCTCGCTCGCCGCCGAGCACCCCGACTGGACCTTCGTCGGCGTGGACTTCGGGGACAACCTGCGCTGGTGCCACGACAACCACCCCTTCGGACAGTGGGTGGAGGCGGACCTCGAATCGGCAGAGCGGCTGCCGCTCGACCCGGACCTCGTTCGCCGGTCCGTGGTGATCTGCTCCGACGTGATCGAGCACCTGGTGGACCCGGCCCCGGCCCTGTCCCTCATCCTGGGCCTACTGCGGGAAGGCAGCGCTGCTGCGGTCCTGTCCACACCCGCCCGTGAGTGCCGCAGCGGCTACGACACCCCTGGACCGCCGCGCAACCCCAGCCATGTGCGGGAGTGGGCAAGCGACGAGTTCCAGGCGCTGCTGCGGGCGTCCGGATTCGAGATCCACTACGCGGGCCTCACCCGAAGTGACGACGCCTCCAACGGTCTGTCCACCCAGCTGCTCCTCGTCGGCGTGGGAGGGACGGAGGTGGGAGAACAGTGACGGCGGTTCCCCGGTCCAGGGGCCTGCGTGTCGTTCACCTGCCGGCTCGTACCCCGTACGCGTGGAAGCTCCAGAGCCCTGACTTCCACATCCTGAACGGGACAGAGATTCCCACGGGCGAGACTGTGCCAGAGGCGGTCAGCGCCGCATGGCTCCTCGAACACGGCCCTCTCACGTGGCTCGACGTCCTGCACCTGCACCACATCGACTTCGAGGACATCGCCACCCTGGAGCGCCTGCTCGACGCGTGCCTGGGTTACGGGGTCAACGTGGTCTTCACCGCCCATGACACCCGGCCCGTGGTCGGCAACGCCGAAGGCTTCGTGGCGCGGCTGCGGCTGCTCCGATCTGCCGAGGTCAGCTGGGTCTGTCTCACTGAGGGATCCGTCACGAAGCTGACGGATGTCCTCGGCGAGCGGGTCACTGCAACGGTCATCCCCCACGGATACGTCGCTGCCCCGGAGTCGCTGGCTGACCTGGAGCGCGAGGCGAGGGGCCCGGGGGCCAGGTACCTCATGTTCGGTGCCTCCCGGGCCAGCCGGGACCAGTTGTCCACCACGGCCAACTGGAGCCTGGGGATCACGGATCCCCACAGCACGCTCCACGTCCTCCTGCGCGCGTTCAGCCCTGCGGACTTCGCTGACGTTGGCCGCGCCCCGCTGCTCCTTGAGACGGCCCGCCACGATCCCCGTATCCGCCTGACCATGCGCCCGTATCCCACGGACGACGAGGTGGTCAGAGCCGGGCTGGCTTCGGACTCCCTGCTGCTGCCGTACCTCTGGGGGAGTCACTCCGGGCAGCTGGAACTGGCCTTCGACCTGAACCTGCTTCCGGTCTGCTCCCTCACAGGGCACTTGCCCGAGCAGTACGAGCGGCACAAGGGATTCGTCGAGGAACCCGAATGGTTCGATTGGTCGCAGGGGCATCCCAACCTCTTCGGAGAGAAGTTCCTGACCGCGCTGGAGAAAGCGGCAGAACGGCTCGGCTCCAGGCCCCGCCGCCTCGACCGCAAGTTCCTCGACTACAGGACCCAGGAACACAGGACGATCCTGGACGACTACGCCCGCGTGTACGGGGGTGACCGGTGAGCGCCACTCCGCGTATTTCGTGCGTGATCCTGTGCCACAACTACGGCCGATATCTCGACCAGGCCATAACAAGCTGTCTGGAACAGGAGCCTGGAAACTTCGTCCTTCACGAAATCATCGTCATCGACGACGGATCCAACGACGAAACTGAGGAGGTATGCCGTCGCCACGAAATGAACATCAAGGTCATCCGGAGGAGCCAGCAAGGTTTCGGCCGAACCTTGACCGATGCCTTTCTCCTCAGCACAGGCGACTGGGTCGCTCCGCTCGACGCCGATGACTGGTTCCACCCATCGAAGCTACGTACATGCGCCGAGGCGATGACGGGTGAAACGCTGTTCATCGAGCACTGGGAAAACGTCGTCGACTCCAACGGAAACCCCAAGCTGCAAGACCCACACCCGGGCGGAAACACAAGCACGCTGGTGGTCCATCGAGAGGCCGCCCTCAGCCTCCTACCGGTGACCAACGAGATCTTCTTCCACACGCTGCGCGAGGCCAACCGCGGTGCCGTCCTCAAGGACCCGTTGACCTTCTACCGGATCCACTCCCACAGCATGACCGACCGAAGTACGCCCGGCCTTTCGCAGGATTATCGAGCCGAGGTGTGCCTGGAACTCTCGGATCGGCTCCGCATGATGTACGGGAACCCTCCCACCTGGGCGACCTATCGCCAGCTCAAGAGGATCTCCCAGCATTTCCGCGTACTCGCTTCCGGGCACAGAGTGGAATCCGCCCTGCAGAGAAAGAAGCACGTCCCCGCCATGATCTTCCTTCCGGGGATGCTCATCGCCACGCTTCGAGCCCGAGACCCAATAGCCCCGTGGCTCCGCTCCCTCTCCGCTGCGATCGCAGGCCAGCCGCTGGTACAGCTCTCGACGCCCCAGGGCGAGCGGGCTGAAAAGTGATCATTTCGGTGATGCGACGGGGGTGGCGATGATAAAATCGCCGCTTCCAATCCCTACTGGTCAGGCCAGTTGTCCGACCCAGGAGCGTATAAGCGCCATGAGCCGTTTGAGCGAGTCTGTCACCCGTGTCATGCACATCCTCGATGGAGCGGACCTGGGCGCGGACTATACGGCCGCGCAGCTGCTCAGCGAGACAACGGCACGGCGCTCCCTGGACCTCTCCGACCTCTCCCCCGAGGAGCAGGCCGCACTGGTCGAGGGGCGTGCGAACCACCTGATCCCCTCGGCCGCGGTACTCGCCGAGAAGATCGAAGCCGCGCAGGCCGCCGGACGTCCGTTCGTCGTCAAGTACGGCATCGACCCGACCTCGCCCGACGTCCACCTGGGCCACGCAGTACCGATCATCATCGCCAGCCGATTCCAGCGGATGGGCCACCACGTCGTCTTTATCATCGGCGACGTGACGGCCAAGATCGGTGACCCTTCGGGACGGTCCTCGGACCGACCGCCCCTCACCGACGAGGACATCGCCCGCAATCTGAGCGGCTACCAGCAGCAGGTCACGCCGTTCATCGACTTCGAGCGTGCCGACCTGCGCTTCAACGGCGAGTGGCTGAACAAGGTCACCCTGCCGGAGCTCGTCGGAGTCCTCGCCCGGGTGCCGGTCTCCATGTCGCTCCAGCGTGAGGACTTCCGCACCCGGCTGGCCGATGGCCATGGACTGTCCGTCGCCGAGTTCGTCTACTCCGTCGTCATGGCCTGGGACTCCGTGGCCATCGACGCCGACGTCGAACTCGGCGGTGTGGACCAGCTGCTGAACCTCCAGATGTGCCGCAAGGTCATGGAGATCTCGGATCAGTCACCCGAGGTCGTCATCACTACCCCGCTCATCGAAGGCACCGACGGCACGGGCACCAAGATGAGCAAGAGCAAGGGCAACTACGTGGGCCTGACGGCGTCGCCTGATGACGTCTACGGCCGACTGATGTCCATCCCCGACCACCTGACCGAGCCGTACCTCCAGCTGCTCACCGAATGGACGGACGACGAGATCCGCGTGGTCACCAAGCGCCTGGAGGAGGGGACCGCGCACCCGATGGCGATCAAGCGCATCCTCGCCGGCGAGGTGGTGGCCGCCCTCCACGGCTTGGACGCTGCTGCCGCCGCCCGCGCGGAGTTCACGGCACGCTTCTCCAAGCGCTCTTTCGCGGACACCCAGAACCTCCCCGTTATTTCCCTGAAGGACCACGCCGAGGACACGCTCGGGGCGCTGATCAGCCGCACGCTGGACTTCGCTCCCAGCATCTCCGCGGTGCGCCGCGTGGCTCAGCAGAAGGGCCTCCGCCTGATCCGCGAGTCGAACGGAGACCAGCAGCCGACGCCGCTCACGGAGGCTTCTGTTCAGCAGACGCTCGGCGAAGTCGTCGGCGAGATCGGCGCGCTCGAAGGTGCCGAGCTGTACCTCAAGGTGGGCCGCAAGGTCGCCCGCATCGACGTCTGAGACCAGGCTCGGCGCCGACTCACGATCGTGGGTCGGCGCCGCACTGTTTGCCCTCGGTGTGGCTGGCGAGGCGCGTTCTCATGACCTGGGATGTGGGGAGAGACACCAGGACCACGAGGTCCAATCGGGGTTGCGCTCGCAGCCGGTCCGCTATCGCCTGGGGCGGTGCCGTGCAGGAGCAGAAGAGGGAGTCGTCGTCTGTGATGCCGGAGCCCCATTGTTAGGCGATGTTCCCATGGTGGTGCGTTGGCGTGCAGCTTCAGCGCGACGGTTGGCTGCCGGGTTACGGCCGGTGCGCTGGATGCGCGTGATCAGGACGCGGGCGGGCTGGCGGGCGCTCGTGAGTTCGCGCTGAGCGGCGGCTTCCTTGAGGAGCTGGTGGGGTTTGTGGCCGCCTGCTTCGGCGTCGGCGAGGGCGGTGGCGAGGGCCGGCCAGGCGGGGTCGGTGAGGATGCGGTCGGCGTGGTCGGGGACGGCGGCCCGGACATCATGGGCCAGGGTTCGGCTGGCCTGGTCGCTCGGCTGACGAGCGGCGAGGTTGTCGATGACCGGGACGAGGGCGTGGTCGGCGGCGGTGTGTAGGTGGTGCAGGGCCTGACGGGCGGCTTCGGCCTGGTGGGCGTGATTCTGTGCCTCGTGCCAGCGGGCGGCGATGATCGTGGCCCAGACGAGGGCGGCGAGCAGGGCGGCGAAGGCGCTGCCGTCGGGGCCGGTAGCGGTGTGGGCGATGTCGCGGGCCGCGCGGCGCAGGGTGTGGGCGGCCTGGTTCTCAGCGCGGATCTGGGAGCGCTGGGCACGGGCGAATGTCCGTGCTGCGGTTCGCAGTTCGGCTCGGAAGTGGTCAGGAGCCTTCTGTGCGGTGGACTCGATAAGTTCACCGAGCGCCGCGATGTGGGCCTGGGCGTGGGTGTCGTCGGTCATGCCCAGGTGGAGGGTGTCGAGGGCGTCGGTGGCCTGGTGCCAGGGGGTCGTGGGGCGTTCTCGGCGTGCGGTGGGGTGTTCTTCGGGTGCGGTGCTTTCCAGGCGGGCCCTGAGCTTGGGGAGGGTGAGGTCGGGGGCGATTGTTCCGCCAGCGTGGAAAATCTGTTTCCCGTCCTTGTTGAGGTCGCCGGGGCGGCCGGCAGCGTAGCCGAGGAGGTCTCCGGAGGGGGCGCGGCGGGGTTTGATCGCGATGCCGTCGGCTTCGAGGTAGGCGAGGAGTTCCTCGGCGTTGCCGGCGTGGGGGATGGCGGCACGGATGCGGTCCTGGAGCCAGTCGCCGCTGGTCTGCTCCCAGCCGAGGCGTTGGGCCTTGTGCATCTCTGCCTGGGTGGGGCGCTTTCCGGCGGTGCGGTCGCCCTTCTTGAGTTGGCGCAGGCCGTAGTCGGTCTCGATCTGGCGGCAGGCGTCGCCGACGCGGATGCCGCTGCCGTGGAGTTTGGGGCGGCGGCCGTCTTCGCGGACGGTTGTGGCGAGGATGTGGATGTGGTCGTCCGCGTGGCGTACGGCGATCCACCGGCAGCTGAGGTCGTCGCCGGGCGGGGCGATGCCTGCGGCTTCGACGATGCGCTGGGCGATGTCGGCCCACTCGGTATCGGAGAGGTGCCGGTCCTCGGGGGCTGCGCGGACGGGGCAGTGCCAGACGTGGTCGGTGATCTTCTTCCCGAACTCGCTGTTCCGGAGGTGCACGGGTTCGTCGAGGTGGTGGGCGAGCTGGGTGAGGGTGGCGTCCGGGTTTCGTCCGGGGTCGGGCATGCCGAGCATGGCGAAGCCGGCGACGATGTGCGGGTCGAGGTGTTCGTCGTGGCGGCCTGGGCCGTAGAGGTAGGCGAGCAGGCCACGGGTGTTGGCACCGGCCGGTTTGATGGCGGCTATCACGCGGCCTGCTCCTTCTCCGTCTCGGCGGGGGCACGCAGGGCTCGGGCGATCAGGTCCAGCAGGTGGTGGAGCTCGTCGAGGCGGTGGCGTACGTCGGGTGGGGTGAGGTCGCTGTTGAGGGCGCGGGCGATCTGGTTGACGTTGACGCCGATCCGGTTGAGTTCGCGCAGTACCTGGGCGCGGAACATGTGGGTGCGGCGGCGGTCCTCGGACAGCGGCAGGTTCGCGGTGAACCGGCCGGTGATGAAGGCGAGGGCGATGTCCGCGGTGAAGCCGGATTCCCCTTTGTAGCCGTGCTCGGCTGCGGCCTCCTGGAGCGCGGCGTGCTCGTCGCCGGTGAAGCGCAGCGGTCCGACACGGACGGTCCGCTTGGTGCCGGTGAAGCGGCGGATCGTTGGTTGCACGCTCTGCGGTGCTCGTTCGCCGGCTGTCGGATCGGTGGCGGGTGCGGGGCTGAGAATCTGCTGCTGGACGGCGTGGAGCTCGTCCTGGTCGGAGCCGCCCTCGGCCCCGACCTCCCGGCCCAGCGCCCCCTGGCGCTGGGCCGACTCCGCCACCCCCGGGGCGGAGATCCCCGAAGACCGGCCTTGAGTCGGACTCGGGGTACTACTGGCTCCGCCCGGGGCAGCCCGTCCGAACGCCCGACGCAGTCGGGACAGCAGCGTACGGGGCTGTGCCGAGGCGGGCGGCTCAGCGGAGGTGTCGTCAGGTAGGTGCTGGCTGTGCTGCATGGAAGATGCTCCAGATGCGGCTCGGCGGACAGGATCACGGCGACCCGGTGGCGCGAGCCATCGCGTTGTCACAGGTGTGGGGATCTGCGGGGCGACCGGCGTGTGCTCGGGTGACCGGAAGGGTTCCGGTCACCCGAGCACGCGAGGCGTCAGCCTCCGGAGACCTTGATGCCAGCGGCTTCGAGTTCCGGCCGGAGCGACTCCATGACTTCGGTCTGCCGCGCGCTTCCGATCGTCAAGTTCCGTTCCTTCACGGCGTCTCGCAGCAGGCCACGCGTGAGTTTGCCGTGCTGGCGACCGGCGGCCCGGCCGATGGCCTTCAGTTCTTCGATGGTCGCCTTCGGAGGACGGCCGCCGACTGGTTTGGCCTTCGGCACCGGGGACGTGGATTCCGTCCGCTCCTCGCCGGAAGCTTGCGGAACCTCGGCGGCAGCATCCTGCCGCCAGCCCTCGCCGTGCTCACCGACCGGCCGGTTCCGCACAGCTATGGAGCCGATACCGGATGGGGCATCGGTTGGTGCCACATGCTGGTGGATCTGTCGCATCAGCACGCCGAACGCGACCATCGCGGCGGCTGGAGGGACGGCAGCGACCACGTAGTCGAGGAGCGGAACGCTGCGCTCGCTGTCCGCGCCGCTGACCCCAGCGACGTTCAGTGCGATAGAGCCGACCGATCCGGCAGCGGTTACGGCGACGGCCCAGAGGTCGGTCGTACGCCGGAGCGCAGCCCGCAGCATGAGCAGTTCACCGGCGACGATGAACGCGTCCAGGGTGGCGGGCCAGGCCCATCGGCGGATGGGGGATGCGCCCAGCCCGTGCTGGCCTGCGACATCGGCGAGGTGCGCGTAGGACAGCCAGAAGGCTCCGGCTGTCAGAACCACGATGACGATGCCGGCCGCGCCGAGCACGAGCCGCTCTGCGTCGGCACGCTTCGGGCGCTGCCCTTTGGCTGGGACGTCATCTCGTGTCTGCGGTGATGGCGTGGTGAGGTGCGGGGCGGTCAAGCGGGAATCTCCTTGGGGGTAGTGGGTGAGGGGCGTCTTTGCCGTCTTGTGCGTTGCACGTGCAGGTCAGCGCGGTACGGCAGCGCGCTGGACGTGCCGTCTTGGCGGGAAGCTCTGGCGTCTTGTCCCGACTCGGGACAGGGGTGAGGCGGATCCGCCCCGGCTCGTGTCCGGGCGCCTGCATCCGCTGGGACGGCCGGTCGCGGCAGCCGTCCCAGCGAGCAGGACTGTGACCTGCTGCGATACGGCGAAGACGCCTGGGACGGGGCAAGACGGAGCTGGACGCCGTCCCCCTGCTGGCTGCATGTGCTCAGGCGCGTGCGCTGCCGTCTTGCCCTCGGCTGCCGTCTTGCTGCTGTGTGCCCTGACCTGCACGATCACGGCAGGGACGGCAAGTACGGCAACCAGGGAGGTGGGGGGTCAGCTTTCGCCGCGCCGAGCGTCGACCGGGTGGATGGTCGGGCAGTAGCGCCGCCAGGCGTCCAGGAACTTGTTGCGCGTGTAGCCCTTGCGCTGAGTGCGGTCGGCCATGCGCACGTTGCCGGGCCGGATGTCGTAGTCGCGCAGCATCCCGCTGAGCTCCCGGGAGGTCAGGCCGTAGCGTCCACGCTCTCCCCACGGGGCTTCGGCGTCCGCGTTCAGGTGGTGCAGGAGGTCTTCGGTGGACAGGCTGTCCGCCTCCCGCTGTGCGAAGAAGACTCGTCGGATGTCAGCGAGGATGCGGGCCCCACTCGGGTGGTCCTCCTCAGCTGCCACCTCGGCCGCGACCATCCGTGCGCACGCGATCCGCGCAAGCCGTGGCCAGCGACCGCCGGCCAGGTCCGCGATGATCACCAGAGGCTCCCAGGAGTCGGCGGCTCGATCCTCGACCGGCATCTCCGGCTCCAGGCTCGAAGCGTCCTCCAGTAGCGGGAGGGCCCAGGCACGGATACGGTCGCGCAGTTCGTGCAGGGCCGGGATGTCGCGTCGCGAGCGGAAGGGTTTGACCTTCTCGCCCTCGGCCCTGCGGCGCATACGGATGACGACGGATCGATCCATGACGGTGTCCGGCAGGTCACCGATCCCCGCGATGGCCGCCATGGCGAAGGTGGCGAACCTGTGCGGGGTGTGGTCGTTGCCGACGACCCGGGTGACGTACCGGCCGCGCTGGTGGCCGGCGTTGAGGAGTCCGCGTGTCTCCTCGTTCTTCTCCGCGACCTTGGGGCCGAAGATGGTGTCGGCCTCGTCCACCAGCAGCGTCGGTGGCTCCTCCTCGTTGATCGAGCGGAAGATGGCCGCTGGTGTGGTGTTGATGGTGAGCATCGGCTCGTGGACCGTCTCGGTCAGCACGTCCAGGAGTCGCGACTTCCCGCACCGTTTCGCAGGTCCCACCACTGCCAGCCGAGGGGCGTGCTGCCAGGCGGGCTGGAGCTGCGTCGCCGCCACCCAGAGGGTGGTCGCGTCCAGCGCCTCGGGAGAGGGCGGAATCACGAACTGGGCTATCTGGGAGCGCAGTTCGTCCAGCAGATCCGAGCCTGGCGTCGGCTCCGCGTCGGGAATGGTCTCCAGGCCGCTTGCCGGGTCCGCCTCGCTGCCGTCAGCCGGACCATCGTGCATCTCCGATGTGGCATAGGCGGCCTGGGCCGGACCCAGATGAGCGCCGGGCCGGCCGGGGATGGCCGTGGCGGGCCAGGCCGCTCGGGCGGGGGTGGAATAGGAGTCGGGGTTCTCGGGTTGCACTGGGCGGCTCCTCGTCTGGCGGCTGCGGGCTTGCACGCCCTTGCCGCCGGGTCGGATCTCACGGGATTGCTGGGGAGTCCTGGAGCCTCCGGCGTTGCACCGTCGGAGGCTCTCCCTCTTCTCGCGGGGGTCTCGGTACCGCGAGCGACCACGGACAGTACGTCCACGCCGTGCCACAGTCCAGCGTTTCTGTGTCAGCTCAGCGCAGAAGCGCCTATGACGCATCACGTGCCTCATGCGGCCAGTCCCAGCAAGGCCAACAGGTCTGCGGTCACCACCCGGTAGGCGTTCCCGAGCCTGAGCACCTTGCACGGGTACTGGCCGCGCTTGGCCAACTCGTAGCCCTTGCTCCGGCCGAGCCCCAGCGCGCGGTTACCTGTCTCCAGGTCAACGGCCGCCGGGAGCCTCAGAAGCTCCTCGCGACTCATCCCCTTCGCCCCTCCGGCGTCATCGTTCTGGCGCATGCGCACTCCATCCATGACTGAGCCCACGGCGAACGCGACCTCCGCGTCCGTCTCCAGGTCTTGGAATCAACGCTAAGCGAGCTAATGTGTCTGCATGACACAACGCCGAAGTCACCATGGATCGAGCAAGGCCGACGACGAGGACGACGTCCCGGAGTGGGTGGACCAGGTCATGGCCACCGTGGCCGCCGAGGTCCGCAGACGACGGAAGGAATTGGGTTGGAGCGCACAGGACTTGGCCGACAGATGCGCGGAGATCGGCCATCCGATCCCCCGCAACGTCATCGCCAACATGGAGTCCGGACGCCGCTCCAACCTGCCCTTGGTCGACGTCATGGTGCTGGCCGAAGCACTGAACACCCCACCCATCTGCCTGCTCTATCCCGTGGGCTACATCGAGGACGTGCAGCGGCTCCCGCTCCAGGACTCCACTTCCACTCTGGATGCGCTGCGCTGGTTCACGGGGGAGGAGACCGATCTCGGCGCGGACGACGACATGCTCCGCTACTTCCGAGCCCATCACGCCGCCCAGGAGCGGCTGCGAAGTGCGCGACGCGACGAGGAGTACGCGCGCTACCACGCCCAGACCGCCCCGAATGCCGACCGGAAGGCCGAGGCCCTCCGCTCCCAGGCCCGCGCCGCCGAGACGGCCGACGACGCCGAAGACCGCCTGCGCAGAGTTCGCGCTTTCATCGAGGAAGAGGGGGTCACGCCCCCGTTCCTATGGCCCGACCTGGCCGACGTAGTCGACTCATCCGGGAGCGATCCCGAAACCAGCGAGGAGAATGATCTTTGAAGGGCTCCACCTACCGCCGCTGCTCCTGCCGCGACCCCAAGACCGGCAAGGAACTCGGCACCTCCTGCCCCAAGCGCAACAGCAGGAACCACTGCACCTACTCCGTACGACAGGAGCTCTCACCCCGCGAGGACGGCAGCCGCCGCTCCTTCGCCCGTGGCGGGTACGCCAGTCTCAAGGCCGCCCAGGCCGACCTCGACCACGTACGCGCCTTGCTCGGGCTCGCCGACTCGGACGACCCCGAGGGCACCGAACTCATCGCCGAGATGCTGGCCGAGGTCAGTCGAGAGCGGTCACCTCTGCCCGAGGTCGAGGAGACGCGGCGGCGCCTCAACTCCGGTCAGGACCTCATAGGCAGCCTGACCGTCGCCGAATGGCTCGACCGGTGGTTGGCCGGCAAGCGCATACGCAAGTCCGGTCTCAACCGCTACGAGACCGATATCCGCGTCCATCTGAAGCCGCGCATCGGCAGCCGGCGCCTGGACCGGCTGCGGGTCAGCCACCTCAGCGAGATGTTCACCGACATTCGCGAGGCGAACGCCCAGATCCTGGAGGACAACGCCCAGCGGCGAGCCGCTCTCGACGAGCTGGGGACGGTGCCGTGGAAGGGCGTCGGGAACCGGGCTCGTCGCAAGGCCATGAAGGCCGCGATCGACGAGATGCCGCCCTTTCGGCGCGTCACCGGCCCTGCCACACGGCTGCACGTAAAGGCCACCCTCCGGGCGGCCCTGAACGACGCGATCGGGCAGCAGATCATCACGTTCAACCCGGCCGCCCATGTCGAGATCGACCCCGTGCGCAAGCCGAAGGCGCTCGTGTGGACGGACGAGCGGGTCGCCAAGTGGGAGCAGACGGGCGAGAAGCCGTCGCCCGTGATGGTCTGGACGCCGGAACAGACCGGTGCCTTCCTCGACTTCGTCGTCGAGGACCGGCTGTACGCGATGTGGCACCTGATCGCGTTCCGCGGCCTGCGCCGAGGCGAGGCGTGCGGCCAGCCGTGGTCGGAGACGAACCTCGACACCCACTTCCTCACCGTCTCCTCTCAACTCGTCCAGGACGGCTGGGAGGTGGAAGCGTCCGACCCCAAGACCGACAGCGGCTCCCGCGTGGTCGCCCTCGACGACGACACCGTCGACGTCCTGAAGCACCACCGCGAACGGCAGGAAACGGCCCGAGAAGAATGGGGTACAGCCTGGGTCGAGACCGGCCACGTCTTCACCCAGGAAGACGGCTCCTGGCTCCACCCCGGCAAGGTGACCGACCTCTTCGAACGCCTCGTCGCCGCCTCCGGCCTCCCACCGATCCGCCTGCACGATCTGCGCCACGGCGCGGCCACCCTCATGCTCGCCGCCGACATCGACATCAAGATCGTGTCGGACACCCTCGGGCACAGCGACACCCGCATCACGCGGGACATCTACCAGAGCGTCCTCCCCCACGTCGGTAAGAGTGCCGCCGAGGCCACCGCGAAGCTCGTCCCCCTCCAGCGCAAGGCCGAGGCGGAGAAGGCCGCGCGCAAGGCCGCGAAGAAGGAGAAGGCCAGGAAGGCTGCGGCCAAGGCGGCCGACGTCGGCAAGGGCAACAAGGGCGGCGGCAAGCCGAAGCGGGACAAGGCGAAAGCCCAGGCCAAGGCAGCCAAGAAGGCCACACGCCGCAAGCCCGCAAAGTAGGTCCCGAGCGGCTCCGCTCACGCACCGCTCACGCAAGCAACGTCACGGCAACCCGCCGTGCAACCCGCCATGCCCCGAGCAACAGAAAACCCCAGGTCACGGGCTATGTGACCTGGGGTTCTTCTGAGCCGCCTTCGGGATTCGAACCCGAGACCTACGCATTACGAGTGCGTTGCTCTGGCCAACTGAGCTAAGGCGGCACCCTGCAGACGAAGAGATCCGTCCCCGGGGGAACACGCTCTCATCAGCAGCGGCGCCAAGTCTACAGGGTTCCTCGGGGTGCCTCGCACCACCTCCCCGAGGCCCCGGCGGGCCCCCGCACCGACCCCGGGACCCGGCGCGGGAGCCCGTCAGCAGCGCTTGCCGTCCTTCGGGACCGTGCCCTCCAGGAGGTACGTGTTGATCGCCGTGTCGATGCAGTCGCTGCCGCGCCCGTACGCCGTGTGGCCGTCGCCCTCGTAGGTCAGCAGGGTGCCGGAGGACAGCTGGTCCGCGAGGCTCTCGGACCACTTGTAGGGGGTGGCCGGGTCGCGGGTGGTGCCGACGACCACGATCGGGGCCGCGCCCTCGGCCGTGATGCGGTGGGCCTTGCCGGTGGCCTGCTCGGGCCAGTAGCCGCAGTTCAGGGAGGCGTACGCGAAGCCCTTGCCGAAGACCGGGGACGCCTTCTCGAACTCCGGGACCGCCGCCTCGACCGCCTCGGTCGAGTCGAAGGCGGCGGGCAGGTCCAGGCAGTTCACGGCCGCGTTGGCGAACATCAGGTTCGCGTACGAGCCGTCCGTGCCGCGCTCGTAGTAGCTGTCGGCCATCGCGAGCAGGGGCGCGCCCTCGCCCCGCTGCGCGGCGGTCAGGGCCGAGCGGAGCTGGGGCCAGGCGCCCTCGTCGTACATGGCGGAGATCACGCCCGTGGTGGCCAGGGCCTCGCCCAGCGGGCGGCTCTCGCCGGTCGGGACCGGTTCCGTGTCGAGCTGCTTGAAGAACGCCTTGAGCCGGTCGGTCGCGTCCGCCACCGAGGTGGTGCCGAGCGGGCAGTCCGCCTGCTTCACGCAGTCCGCCGCGAAGGCCCGGAACGCCGTCTCGAAGCCGGCCGTCTGGTCGCGGTTCAGCTCACGCGCGGGCAGGGCCGGGTCCAGGGCACCGTCCAGGACGAGCCGCCCGGTCCGGTCCGGGAACAGCTCGGCGTACGTCGCGCCGAGGAACGTGCCGTACGAGGCCCCGACGTAGTGCAGCTTCTCGTCGCCGAGGATCGCGCGGAGGATGTCCATGTCCCGGGCCGCCTCCACGGTCGAGACATGCGGCAGGACCTTGCCCGAGCGCTTCTCGCAGCCCGCGGCGAACTTCTTGTACGCGGCGGTCAGCTCCGACGCCTCGGCGCTGTCGTCGGGCGTCTGGTCGACCTGCGTGTACGCGTCCATCTCCGGACCGGTCAGACACTCCACGGGCGCGCTGCGGGCCACGCCGCGCGGGTCGACGGCGACCATGTCGTACCGGGCGCGCACCGGGGCGGGGTAGCCGATGCCCGCGTACGCCTGGAGGTAGCCGACCGCGGAGCCGCCCGGTCCGCCCGGGTTCACCAGCAGGGAGCCGATCCGCTCGCCGGGTCCGGTGGCCTTCTTGCGGGCGACGGCCAGGTCGATGGACTCGCCGTCGGCGTCCGCGTAGTCCAGCGGCGCCTTCATCGTGGCGCACTCGAAGCCGGGCACACCGCACTCGCGCCACTTCAGCTTCTGCGAGTAGTACGGCTCCAGTTCGGCGGCCGGGGCCGCCTGGCCCGACTGCTGTGCGCCGGCGGAAGCGGAACCGTCCGAGGCGCCGCCGCTGCAGCCGGAGAGGAACAGGCCGGCCGTGGCCAGCGGGAGGGCGAAGGTGCGGAACAGGCGCCTGGTGTCCATCCCTCGGAGCGTAATCGCCGGGGGCGGCGGTTGCGCGTCCTTGCCGGGGCGGGTCCGTGCTCGTACGGGTGACGTGCCCGGGCGCCTGCGGGACAGAAGGCGGGACGGGGGCCCGTCAGCCCGAGCGCAGCGCCACCGCCATCGCCTCGACCGCGAGAAGCGGCGCCACATTGCCGTCCAGCGCGTCCCGGCAGGCGACGATCGCCTCGATACGGCGCAGGGTCGTCTCGGGGCGGGACGCGCGGGCGACCCGGTCCAGCGCGTCCCGGACGTCGCCGTTGGCGAGCGCGATCCCCGAGCCGAGCTGGAGGGCGAGCACATCGCGGTAGAAGCCGGTCAGGTCGGAGAGCGCGAGATCGAGACTGTCGCGCTGGGCCCGGGTCCTGCGGCGCTTCTGCTTGTCCTCCAGCTCCTTCATCACCCCCGCCGTGCCGCGCGGCATCCGCCCGCCCTGCGCCGCGCCGAGCGCCGCCTTCAGGTCCTCGGTCTCCTTGCCGTCGACCTCCTCGGCGAGCTGTGCCGCGTCCTCGGCCGCCGCGTCGACGAGTTCCTGCGCGGCCTTGAGGCACTGGCCGATGTCGTCCACGCGCAGGGGCAGCCTCAGGACGGTGGCGCGGCGGGCGCGGGCGCGCTCGTCGGTGGCGAGCCGGCGGGCGCGGGCGATGTGCCCCTGGGTGGCGCGGGCCGCCGCCTCGGCCGCCGCGGGCTCGACGCCGTCCCGCCGGACGAGGGCGTCCGCGACGGCCCGCACCGAGGGGGTGCGCAGCGTCAGCAGCCGGCACCGGGACCGGATCGTGGGCAGCACGTCCTCGATGGACGGCGCGCAGAGCAGCCAGACGGTCCGGGGGGCGGGCTCCTCGACGGCCTTGAGGACGGCGTTGGCCGACTTCTCGTTCAGCCGCTCGGCGTCCTCGACGAGGATCACCTGCCAGCGGCCGCCGGCGGGCGAGGTGAAGGACTTGCGGACGGTGTCGCGCATGTCGTCGACGAGGATCTGCGTGCCGACGGCGGCGATGGAGCTGACGTCCGCGTGGGTGCCGAGGAGCGCGGTGTGGCAGCCGTCGCAGAAGCCGCAGCCGGGCGCGCCGCCGAGGGCGCGGTCGGGGCTGGTGCACTGGAGTGCGGCGGCGAAGGCCCGGGCTGCGGTGACCCGGCCGGAGCCGGGCGGTCCGGTGAACAGCCACGCGTGCGTCATCTTGGACCCGGCCTGGGCGGGCTCGCCCCGCTCGTGCGCGGTGACGAGCGCGTCGGCGTCCCGCGCGGCGGCCTCCAGCTGCTCCTGGAGCCGCTCCTGGCCGACCATGTCGTCCCAAACGGCCACGGGCCGCCACCACCTTTCGCCTGCGGCCTCCCATTGTGGTCCAGCCGACTGACAGTGACGGACGCGGGCGGGGGCGCTCGGGGGGCGCCATTCATCGGGGGCGTTCACGGCGGGCCCGCCCCGGACGCGGGCCGGGCGGACGCGGTCGGCCCGGCCCGCGTCGAACCCGGCCGCCGCCGACCCGGCCCGCTACCAACGGCCCCGGCCGGACGAGGGTCCGCCCACCCCGCCCGCCACGGACCGGGACCTGGCCCCGGAACCCCCGGCCCGCCGCGAACCGGACCCGGGTGCGGACGCGGTCGGCCCGGCCCCGGAACGGAACAGCTCGCCCCGGAACGGAAAAGCCCGCTCCGGAACGGAACCGCCCGCCCCGGAACGACCCGGGCCGGGCGCGGGACCCCGTTGGTCCCGGCCCGGCCCGTTCCGTGTGCCGTCAGCGACGCCCGCGCCCGCCCCGCCGGTCGTCCTCGTCCTCGTCCTCTTCCTCGTGCGGGCCGAGGAGTTCGTCCGCCAGTGTCGGAAGGTCGTCCAGCGGAGTCTCCTCCGCCCAGTCGGAGCGGCGCCGGGGCCGCTCCGCCGTGGTCTCCGACCCGTCCGGGTCGATCTGCGGGAGTTCGCGGGTGCGCTCGGCCGCGCTCTCCGAGGCCGCCCCCGACCGCTCGTCGCGGAAGAAGTCCGCCGGAACACGGTCCGCCGGGTCGTCGCCGCGACGCCCGTCCCGCACCGGCGGCAGCTTCGCCGTCTCGTCGGCGGCGCGGCGCCCGCCACCGCTCCCGGCCGCCTCGCCCGGGACCCGGGGCAGCACCGAGGTCTCGGCCTCGTTCGGCACCTTGGGCAGGACGGACGTCTCCGCGTCGTTCGGTGCCGCCGGGACCTTCGGCAGCACCGAGGTCTCGGCGTCACCGCCGCGCGGGCCGCGCCGCGAGCGCGTGTCCGCCGGGCCTGCCTGGCCCGCCGCCTCGTCCGGCACCTTGCGGAGCACCGTCGTCGCGTCGTCGGCCGGGGGCGTGCCCGGGCGGGGCACCTCCTGGGTGATCTCCTCCAGAGGGGTCTCCGGCGCGGCCGGCGCGGCCCGCTCGGCGTCCGGCTGCACGACCGGCGTCGCGACGGTGACCTCGTTGGCCGAAGCCGAAGCCGAAGCCGCCCCGGCCCGGCCCCCGGCCCCGGCGGCCGCCGACGCCGCAGCCGCCGCCTCCGCGGCCCGCCGCGCCTCCTCCGCCTTCAGCAGCGCCTCCTCCGCCTTGCGCTGCTTCTCCAGCCGGCGCGCCTCGGCCTCGGCCCGCAGCCGGGCCTCCTCCTCCGCCTGCCGGCGGAGGCGCTCCTGCTCCTCCTGGCGGACCTTCTCCTCCGCCTCACGCCGCCGGCGCTCCTCCTCGGCGCGCACGCGTGCCTCCTCGGCCCGCTGCCGGGCCTCCTCCGCCTGGCGCTCGGCCTCACGGCGGCGGGCTTCCTCCTCCTCGCGGCGCTTGCGCTCCTCCTCCTCGGCGCGCAGCCGGGCGAGCTGCTCCTGGCGCTCCCGCTCCAGTCGCTCCTCCTCCGCCTTCCGGCGGGCTTCCTCCTCGGCGCGGCGACGCGCCTCCTCCTCGGCCTTGCGGCGGGCCTCCTCCTGGGCCCGGATCTCGGCCTCGGAGAGGGGCAGCAGCCGGTCCAGCCGGTGGCGCACCACCGTGGTGACGGCCTCCGGCTCCTGCCCGGCGTCGACGATCAGATAGCGGCCGGGGTCGGCCGCGGCCAGGGTCAGGAAGCCGGTGCGGACCCGGCGGTGGAACTCGGCCGGCTCCGACTCCAGCCGGTCCGGCGCCTCCGTGAACCGCTCGCGCGCGGTCTCCGGGTCGACGTCGAGCAGCACGGTGAGGTGCGGGACGAGTCCGCCGGTCGCCCAGCGCGAGATCCGGGCGATCTCGGTGGGGGCCAGGTCGCGGCCGGCGCCCTGGTAGGCGACGGACGAGTCGATGTAGCGGTCCGAGATGACGATCGCGCCACGGTCGAGCGCCGGCCGCACCACGGAGTCCACGTGTTCGGCGCGGTCGGCCGCGTACAGCAGGGCCTCCGCCCGGTTGGACAGCCCGGCGCTGGAGACGTCGAGCAGGATCGAGCGCAGCCGCTTGCCGACCGGCGTCGCGCCGGGCTCGCGGGTGACCACGACCTCGTGGCCCTTGGCCCGGATCCACTCGGCGAGGGCCTCCACCTGGGTGGACTTGCCCGCGCCGTCGCCGCCCTCGACCGCGATGAAGAAACCGTTCGACGCGGGCGTCTGCGCCGGGTCGGCCCCGCCGCGCAGCGCGTCGCGCAGGTCGTGGCGGAGCGGGACACCGGAGCGGTCGTCCGTCTTGGCGAGGACGAGCGCGGCGACGGGCAGCAGCAGCGCGCCCACCAGCATCAGCGTGAACGCCGCCCCGCCGTGCGCGAACACGAAGTCACCGCCGGCGAGCCGGTGCGGGCCGATCGCGGCGGCCAGCAGCGGGGCCGCGACGGCGGCGAGCCCGATGCAGACGCGGACGACGGCCTGGAGGTGGTCGGTCAGGCGTGCGCGGCGCGGCTCCTCGGTCTCCTGGTCGACGAGGGTGTGCCCGGTGTTCGCGGCGACACCCGCCGCGACACCCGCGAGCAGCGCGAGGAGCAGCACGGTCGCCGTGTCGGGCACCAGGCCCATCGCGAGCAGCGCGATACCGGTGACGGTGATCGCCAGGGCGAGGACCCTGCGCCGCGAGAGGCCGGGGAGCACGGCCCCGGCCGCGCGGATGCCGATACCGGTGCCGCCGGTGAGGGCGAGGACCAGCAGGGCGAAGGCGGCCGGCCCGGCGCCGAGGTCGACCGCGTGGAGGACGGCGACGGCGACGGCCGAGGCGATCGCGGCGGCGACGGAGGCGCAGGCCAGGACGAAGAGCGGGATTCCGCCGGTCCGCCCCTTGTCGGGCGTGCGGCCCTTGCGCCCGCCCTTGCCCTTGCCCTTGCCACCGGCGGCCTTGCCCTCGGCCTGGTCGGCGCCGGTTTCCCGGGCCCGCCCGTCGGCGGCCTCGCTCGCGGACGGGCGGCGCAGCCCCTCCAGCGGTGAACGGGGCCGGGGCGTCTGGGCGTCGGGGAACTGGACGAAGTAGAGGGTGGAGACCGAGGCGGCGAAGAGGCCGGCCGCGAGGTAGGAGCCCAGCGCCGCCTGGTGCAGCGTGAACCACTCGATGCCGGTGCCGAGCAGACTGCCGATCAGGGTCGCGACGAGAAGCGCGGCCGCGGCGGCCGGGACGACGGCGAAGCCGGTACGGATCCACAGCCTGCGCAGCGCGTCGAGGTGGTCGGGCAGCGGCCGGACGGCGGCGCCCTCCAGCGGCGGCGCGGGCAGCAGGGCCGGGGCCGCGCCGTCGCGGGAGATGGTCCAGAAGCGTTCGGCGACACCGGCGACGAAGCCGGTGACCAGCAGGATCGCCAGCGCGTTGGCGGGCGTCCAGTCGAGCCACAGGGGGGCGACGACGAAGAGCGCGACGCGCAGACCGTCCGCGCCGATCATGGTCCAGCGCCGGTCGAGCGGTCCGCTCGGCGCGGTCAGGGAGGTCATCGGGCCCAGCAGCACGGCGCCGAAGAGCACCGTGGCCAGCACCCGGGCGCCGAGGACGGCGGCGACGGCGAAGGCCGCGCCCCGGTAGCCGCTGCCGAAGGTCTCGGAGGCGACCGCCGCCTGGAGGGCGAGCAGCAGGAGGACGAGGACGCCGAGTGCGTCCCCGGTCCCGCCCACCGCCTGCGCGTTCCACAACCGCCGCAGCGGCTGCCCGCGCAGCAGGGCGCGTACGGCCCGCTCCCGCGAGTCCGCGGCGAGGGCTTCGGAATCAGAGGCGTCGGAAGCAGTCTCCACAGCGGTACCGGTGACCGCGTGCTGCTCGGCTGGCTGCTCGGCTCGCGTCATCCGCCCAGCCTATCGGGAGCGGTCCGCTCCCCGGCGGGGTGTCCGAACACACGGACGCATTGTCGAGGGCTTGTGAAGGGCCCGTGCCCGAAGCCGGACACGGGCCGCGCGCACGGCCCGGGCCCGGCGTCCGCGCGGGGAACCGGAGACGGCGGCGGCCCCGCGGGAGGTGCTCCCACGGGGCCGCCGCCGAACGATGTCGGGTACCGAGGACGACCGGCGCACCACGGGCCGGGCCGGGGTGCCGGCGTTCCGAGGCCCGCGGCGCACCGGTGTACCGGCCCGACACCGGCCGGGCCGTCCTACTCCTCGGCCGGCCCGGCGGAGGGCGCGGTCTTCCTGGCGGCGGTCTTCGTCGCCGTCTTCTTCGCCGCGGTCTTGGACGCGGTCGTCTTCGACGCCGTCGTCTTCTTCGCGGCCGTCTTCGCGGTGGTGGTCTTCTTCGCCGCGGTCTTCTTGGCCGCCGTCTTCTTCGCGGGCGCCTTCTTGGCCGTCTTCTTCTTGGCCGGGCCCTTCGCCCGCTTCTCGGCGAGCAGCTCGTAGCCGCGCTCCGGCGTGATCTCCTCGACGCTGTCGCCGGTCCGCAGGGTCGCGTTGGTCTCGCCGTCGGTGACGTACGGGCCGAAGCGGCCGTCCTTGACGACCACCGGACGCTCGCTGACCGGGTCGGTGCCCAGCTCCTTCAGCGGCGGCTTGGCCGCGGCCCGGCCGCGCTGCTTCGGCTGCGCGTAGATCGCCAGCGCCTCGTCCTGCGTGATCGTGAAGAGCTGCTCCTCGGTCTCCAGGGAGCGCGAGTCGGTGCCCTTCTTCAGGTAGGGGCCGTAGCGGCCGTTCTGCGCGGTGATCTCGACGCCCTCGGCGTCGGTGCCGACCACCCGCGGCAGGGACATCAGCTTGAGCGCGTCCGCCAGCGTGACCGTGTCCAGGGACATCGACTTGAAGAGCGAGGCGGTGCGCGGCTTGACCGCGTTCTTGCCGGTCTTCGGGGTGCCCTCGGGCAGCACCTCGGTGACGTACGGGCCGTAGCGGCCGTCCTTGGCGACGATCTGGCGGCCGGTCTCCGGGTCCGTGCCCAGCTCGAAGTCGCCGCTCGGCTTGGCGAGGAGTTCCTCGGCCAACTCCACGGTCAGCTCGTCGGGGGCGAGGTCGTCGGGGACGTCGGCGCGCTGGTGGCCCTCGGCGTCCTTCTCACCGCGCTCCACGTACGGGCCGTAGCGGCCGACGCGCAGCTTGATGTCATTGCCGACGGGGAAGCTGGAGATCTCCCGGGCGTCGATCGCGCCGAGGTCGGTGACCAGCTCCTTGAGGCCGCCGAGGTGGTCGCCGTCGCCGTTGCCCGCCTCGGAGGCGGCGCCGGCCGCGTCGCCCTCGCCGAAGTAGAAACGCTTCAGCCACGGCACCGCCTGCGCCTCGCCGCGCGCGATGCGGTCGAGGTCGTCCTCCATCCGGGCCGTGAAGTCGTAGTCGACGAGCCGGCCGAAGTGCTTCTCCAGCAGGTTGACCACGGCGAAGGAGAGGAAGGAGGGGACGAGGGCCGTCCCCTTCTTGAAGACATAGCCGCGGTCGAGGATCGTGCCGATGATCGACGCGTACGTCGACGGGCGGCCGATCTCCCGCTCCTCCAGCTCCTTGACCAGCGAGGCCTCGGTGTAGCGGGCGGGCGGCTTGGTGGCGTGGCCGTCGACCGAGATCTCCTCGGCGGACAGCGCGTCGCCCTCGGCGACCTGCGGCAGCCGGCGCTCGCGGTCGTCCAGCTCGGCGTTGGGGTCGTCCGCGCCCTCGACGTACGCCTTCATGAAGCCGTGGAAGGTGATCGTCTTGCCGGACGCGGTGAACTCGGCGTCCCGGCCGTCCGAGGCGCGGCCGCCGATCTTCACGGTGACGCTGTTGCCGGTCGCGTCCTTCATCTGGGAGGCGACGGTCCGCTTCCAGATCAGCTCGTAGAGGCGGAACTGGTCGCCGCTCAGGCCGGTCTCCGCCGGGGTGCGGAAGCGGTCGCCGGAGGGGCGGATCGCCTCGTGCGCCTCCTGCGCGTTCTTGACCTTGCCGGCGTAGGTGCGCGGCTTCCCCGGCAGGTAGTCCGAACCGTAGAGCTGGGTCACCTGGGCGCGGGCCGCGGCGACGGCGGTGTCGGACAGCGTGGTGGAGTCCGTACGCATATAGGTGATGAAGCCGTTCTCGTACAGCTTCTGCGCGACCTGCATGGTCGCCTTCGCCCCGAAGCCCAGCTTGCGGGACGCCTCCTGCTGGAGGGTGGTGGTGCGGAAGGGGGCGTACGGCGAGCGGCGGTACGGCTTGGACTCGACCGAGCGGACCGCGAAGGACGCCTCCGCGAGGGCGGCGGCCAGCGCGCGGGCGTTCGCCTCGTCGAGGTGGAGGACCTGCTCGCTCTTGAGCCGGCCGTCGGGGCCGAAGTCGCGGCCCTGCGCGACGCGCCGCCCGTCGACCGTGTTCAGACGGGCGGTGAGGACGGAGGGGTCGGAGCTGTCGCCCTTGCGGCCGGTGGCGAAGGTGCCGGTCAGGTCCCAGTACTCGGCGGAGCGGAAGGCGATGCGCTCGCGCTCCCGCTCGACGACGAGCCGGGTGGCGACGGACTGCACACGGCCGGCGGAGAGCCGGGGCATGACCTTCTTCCACAGGACCGGCGAGACCTCGTAGCCGTAGAGGCGGTCGAGGATGCGGCGGGTCTCCTGGGCGTCGACCATGCGCTTGTTGAGCTCGCGCGGGTTGGCCACGGCCTCGCGGATCGCGTCCTTGGTGATCTCGTGGAAGACCATCCGGTGGACGGGGACCTTGGGCTTCAGGACCTCCAGGAGGTGCCACGCGATGGCTTCGCCCTCCCGGTCCTCATCGGTGGCGAGGAAGAGTTCGTCGGACTCGGCGAGCTGCTCCTTGAGCTTCCTGACCTGCGCCTTCTTGTCGGCGTTGACGACATAGATGGGCTGGAAGTCGTGTTCGACGTCGACCCCGAGGCGGCGCACCTCGCCGGTGTACTTCTCCGGGACCTCGGCGGCCCCGTTCGGCAGGTCGCGGATGTGCCCGACGCTCGCCTCGACGACATAGCCGGGGCCGAGATAGCCCTTGATCGTCTTCGCCTTGGCAGGCGACTCGACGATCACGAGTCGGCGGCCGCCCTGTGCGGTCTCGCTGGTCGGGGACAACTTCGCTCTTCTCTCCGGTCGACATCCGATGGGCGCTCACAGCGGCGCGGCACGCGGCACCGGTGTGGGTACGAGCGCGACGGCACTGCTGTGACGCTGCTGTCGCTGCGGAGTGTGACGGTACAACCCGCCCCCGTGTCAAACGGCAAAAGCCCGCAACGGCCACTCGAACGGTAACCCGACTCCGGCGGTTTGTGCCGCCCGGACCGGTACGTCGTCCGTTGCCGGGCCTGTCGTAGGCCCTCGTCAGAGACGTCCGAAGCACCACACCCCGGCGGCGAGGAAGGCGGCCCCGCAGAGGATTCCGCAGGCGGTCGCCGTGGCGGGGCTCACTCCGTGGGCGACGGGTGCGCGATGGGCGAGCCGCACCCCGGTCCACAGCAGCAGTCCGGCTCCGAACAGTGTGAACGCCGTTCCCGCGAAGATCGCTGGTCCGCTCTCCATCTCGCCACCCGGCCCTTCTCTGGCGCCTCGGTCGTATGGAGGCCGAGGCTGGCACCCCCGGACGTCGCCGACGCGAATTCGCGGTGAACGACGCGTGGGTTCACCCGGCCGGTCGCGCGGGCCCGCCGGTCCGCGGGGTCGTCGGCTCGGCGCGCCACGGGCCCGGAGTGCGCCCCTCCTCTTTATTGCGGTCGCTCCTTGCGGGCACCCGCAGGGAGCGACCGGGGCCGGGCGCGCAATCCGAACAATGGCCGAATCGACGGCGGCGGGTGACGCGATTCCGCCGGGCCCGGGGCGAGCCCTGACCCGGCGCGTGCCCGGTCCGAACCGGGCTGGGCCCGGCCTACGCCTCCGCCCGCCCCGCCGGAATCAGGAAGCCCTCCCCCACCAGGAGCCGTACCGCCTGCGGGGTGCGGTCGCGCAGAAGGACGGGGTCCTCGTCGATCAGCTGGGCGATGGCGTCCAGGATCCGGCCGGCCGGCAGCGTCCCGTCGCACGCCCCGGCGAAGCCCGCGCCCACCGCGTCGACCCGGGTCGCCCGGCGCATCCCGCGGTTCTGGCGCAGCACCACGTGCTCCGGGTCCTCCGCGCCGGGCAGGCCGACCTGTTCCTGGACCACCTCGGGCGCGAGCGTGAAGTGGTCCGCGAGGAGCGCCGCGTCGTCGTGGGCGCGCAGATACTCCTGGCGGTCGAAGTGGGCGCGGACGGTCGCGTCGAGCGGCTGCTCCACAGGGTGCGGCCACTCCTCGGCCACGATCGAGGGCCGGTCGGAGCCGGACTTGAACAGGGTGATCCAGCCGAAGCCGACCGCCTTGGTGCCGCGGGCGGCGAACTCGTCCAGCCAGGCGTCGTACCGGGCGGCGTAGCCCGCCGGGTCGGCGCGGTGGTCGCCGCTGTCGCGCAGCCACAGCTCCGCGTACTGGGTGACGTCCTGGACCTCGCGCTGCACGATCCAGGCGTCGCAGCCGCGTGGCACCCAGGAGCGCAGCCGGTCCTGCCAGTCCTCCCCTTCGACGTGCTGCCAGTTGGCGAGGAACTGGGCGTATCCCCCGTCGTTCAGCCGGTCGCCGGCCTGCTGGACGAGGGTGCGGCACAGGTCGTCGCCGCCCATCCCGCCGTCCCGGTAGGTCAGCCGGGCGCCCGGGGAGATCACGAACGGGGGGTTGGAGACGATCAGGTCGTAGGTCTCGGAGGCGACGGGCTCGAACAGCGAGCCCTGCCGCAGGTCCGCCTCGGCGGCCCCCGAGAGGGCGAGGGTGAGCCGGGTGAAGTCCAGCGCACGGGGGTTCAGGTCGGTGGCGGTGACCCGGGTGGCGTGGCGGGCGGCGTGCAGCGCCTGGATGCCGGAGCCGGTGCCCAGGTCGAGGGCGGAGGCGACGGGCGTGCGCACGGTGATCCCGGCGAGGGTGGTGGAGGCGCCGCCGACGCCGAGGACGACGCCCTCGCCCTGGCCGCTCGCACCCCCGGCCCCGCCGACGGCGCAGCCGAGGTCGGAGACGATGAACCAGTCCTGGCCCTCGGGCCCGCCGTAGGGCCGGATGTCCACGGTGGCCCGCACCTCGTCGCCGTCCCGGGTGAGCCAGCCGTCGGCGAGGCACTCCTCGACGGGCAGCGCGCGGCGCGCCCGCTCGTACGGGACGGGGCGCTGGAGCAGGAAGAGCCGGACCAGCGCCTCCAGCGGGCCGTCGCCGCGGGTGGCCCGCAGGGCGGGCACCGTCTCGCTGCGGGCCAGTGCCGCGTAGGCGGGGGCTCCGAGCAGGTCGAGGAGGCCGTCGGCGGTGAAGTCGGCGGCGGCGAAGGCGTCACGGAGCCGTGGGGCGTGACCGGGTGCGGGAAGACGGGTCGTACTCACGCTTCCCATTGTGGCCGCCGCCACCGACAACTCACGCCTGCCGCCCCCGGGAATCGGCGGACGGCCCCGGGGGCTTCGCGGGGGCGGCGCGCGCCGGCGCTACGCCTTGCTCGGCGAGGCGTCGGCGCCGGCGCCGGACGCGGGGCTGGAGGTCTGGGCGCGCTGGCAGCCGGGCTGCTTCGCCATCGCGCTGCCCAACTCACCGGACTGGAGCTTGTTCAGGGCCGCCTGGTCCATGCGCTCGATCTTCTGCAGGCCCTCCGCGACGCCCTGGAGGCCGTCCGCGAACTTCTGCTGGTCCTTGGGGTCGAGGCCGTCGATCTGCTCCTTGAGCTTCAGGTACTCGGCGGCCGTGGCGTTGAGTTCCCGTACCGCGTCGTTCTGGAGCTTCTCGCCGTCGTCGACCGGGGGGACGCCCGCGTCCTGCACGGCCTTGGCAAGTGCCTTGTCCGCGGCGGCGATGTCGGCGAACGCCTTGGAGTCGGCGGCCTGGATGTCGGCGGGAGCGCCGTCCGCGGCCGTGGAGATGATGGCCTGCTGGGCGTCGGCCCGCTTCTTGATCTGCGGCTGTGCCTGGTCGCAGACCTTCTTGGCCCAGTCGTTGACCTTTTCCTCGCTGTCGTCGCCGCATCCCGACAGCACCAGTACCAGTACCGCACCGCCGGACAGCGCGGCCGCAAGCTTCTTGTTCACCGGATGGGTCCCTTCCGAGGCTCTCGGCCCCGGAACATACACGCCGTACGGGCGACCACCACATGCGTGAAGTCCGGTTCATAGGCTATTGAAGCCATTTGCACCAAGGGAGAGAAGCCTCACCCGGCACCCCGCCCGAACGGGCGGCGGGCCCTCGGGCGCACTCACCGGTGCACCAAGGTCCGCCGTCCGTCCGAGCCGTGACCGGCTGTCAGGGAACCGCCGCCGGATCGGGTGCCGCCGAACCCGAACCGCGCCCGGCCGCGTCCGGACCGTCGTCCCCGTCGACCGCGATACCGCGCCGTTTGGAGACGTACACCGCGCCGACGATCACGGCCACGGCGAGCACCGCGACCAGGGCCCGCACACCCGCGCTGGCGTCCTCCCCGAAGCTGAACTGCACGACCGCGGGCGCGATCAGCAGGGCCACCAGGTTCATGACCTTGAGCAGCGGGTTGATCGCGGGGCCGGCGGTGTCCTTGAACGGGTCGCCCACGGTGTCCCCGATCACGGTCGCCTCGTGGGACGCGCTGCCCTTGCCGCCGTGGTGCCCGTCCTCGACCAGCTTCTTGGCGTTGTCCCACGCGCCACCGGAGTTGGCGAGGAAGACGGCCATGAGCGTGCCGGTGCCGATCGCCCCGGCGAGGAACGCCCCCAGCGCGCCGACCCCCAGCGAGAAGCCGACCGCGATCGGGGTCATCACGGCGAGCAGCCCGGGCGTGGCGAGTTCCCGCAGCGCGTCCTTGGTGCAGATGTCGACGACGCGCCCGTACTCGGGCTTCTCGGTGTGGTCCATGATCCCGGGGTGCTCGCGGAACTGGCGGCGCACCTCGTAGACCACCGCGCCCGCGGACCGGGACACGGCGTTGATCGCGAGACCGGAGAAGAGGAAGACGACCGCCGCTCCGAGGATCAGGCCGACCAGGTTGTTGGGCTGGGAGATGTCCATCACCAGGTTCATCGGGGCGCCGTCGCCGAGCTTCTCCCCCACGTCCCGGGCCGCTGTCGCGATGGCGTCGCGGTAGGACCCGAAGAGGGCCGCCGCGGCGAGGACCGCGGTGGCGATGGCGATGCCCTTGGTGATGGCCTTGGTGGTGTTGCCGACGGCGTCGAGGTCGGTGAGGACCTGCGCCCCCGCGCCCTCCACGTCCCCGGACATCTCGGCGATGCCCTGGGCGTTGTCGGACACCGGGCCGAAGGTGTCCATGGCGACGATCACGCCGACCGTGGTCAGCAGCCCGGTGCCGGCGAGCGCCACGGCGAACAGCGCCAGCATGATGGAGGTGCCGCCGAGGAGGAACGCCCCGTAGACGCCGAGGCCGATCAACAGGGCCGTGTAGACGGCGGATTCGAGACCGATGGAGATCCCGGCGAGGACGACGGTCGCCGGCCCGGTGAGCGAGGACTTGCCGATGTCCCGGACGGGACGCCGGTTCGTCTCGGTGAAGTAGCCGGTCAACTGCTGGATCAGCGCGGCCAGCACGATGCCGATGGCGACCGCGACCAGGGCGAGGACGCGCGGGTCCCCGTCGTGGGCGGCGACCGCCGCGTCGCCGACGCCGTCCAGTTCCGCGTACGAGGACGGGAGATAGACGAAGGCGGCCACCGCCACCAGGACCAGGGAGATCACCGCGGAGACGAAGAAGCCGCGGTTGATGGCGGACATCCCGCTGCGGTCGGCGCGCCGCGGGGCGACCGCGAAGATGCCGATCATCGCGGTGACCACGCCGATCGCCGGGACGATCAACGGGAAGGCCAGCCCGGCGTCTCCGAAGGCCGCCGTGCCGAGGATGAGCGCCGCGACCAGCGTCACGGCATAGGACTCGAACAGGTCGGCCGCCATGCCCGCGCAGTCGCCGACGTTGTCGCCCACGTTGTCGGCGATGGTCGCCGCGTTGCGGGGGTCGTCCTCGGGGATGCCCTGTTCGACCTTGCCGACGAGGTCGGCCCCCACGTCGGCGGCCTTGGTGAAGATACCGCCGCCGACCCTCATGAACATGGCGATCAGGGCGGCGCCCAGGCCGAAGCCCTCCAGCACCTTGGGCGCGTCGGCGGCGTAGACGAGCACGACGCACGAGGCGCCGAGCAGGCCGAGGCCCACCGTGAACATGCCGACGACACCACCGGTACGGAAAGCGATCTTCATCGCCTTGTGCGCGACGGCGGTCAGATCCTTTTCCGGTTCGCCTTCCGCCGGGGTCGCCTCACGGGCCGCGGCGGCGACTCTGACATTCGCGCGGACGGCCAGCCGCATTCCGATGTATCCGGTGGCCGCCGAGAAGAGCGCGCCCACCAGGAAGAAGAGTGATCGGCCGATGCGCTGCGACCAGTCGTCGGCGGGCAGGAGGAGAAGAAGGAAGAACACCACGACGGCGAAGACGCCGAGGGTGCGCAGTTGCCGTGCCAGATAGGCGTTGGCGCCTTCCTGGACGGCAGCGGCGATCTTCTTCATGGCATCGGTGCCCTCGCCCGCGGCGAGGACCTGGCGCACGAGCAGTTGGGCGACGACCAGCGCCGCGAGGGCGACGACCGCGATGACGACGACGATCAACCGGTTGTCGTCCGTGAGCGTTGCCGCCATGTGGAAAGCGGGACGATCGGTCAGGTGTGGGTTGGAGAGCCCCGTCATTCGTCCTCCTTGACGCTCAGAGCTCAGATGTGGACGGATTGTAGGGATCAGAACCCGATCAAAACAGAGCGCGACAAATACGAACGACCTTGTTCCGCCACTCGGGAAATGATCGATTCCGGGAAATGCGTCCGAATGCAGTAATGGGCCGGGGGCGTTTCCGATGCATCGCCGATCAGTGATCTGTGGTGATGGATCAGTGATTGGCGCGCGCCCGGTCACCGAATGGCAGGCGGAATTGCCGATCAGACGCCCTGCTCGTCGGGGCGCCCTTCGGGCGGCGCGAGCGGGCGGGCTGCCTGCGGGGCGCGCGGACGGGGCGCGGCAGGGCTCGGGCGGCGGGGCCGGTCACCGGCGGCGGGCCGGCGTGGCCCGGGCGGGCCAGGCGTGGGGGCGGTGCGCCGGGCCCCGAGTGGGCCGCGCGGCGCTGATCCGGCCGGACCTCATTGGGCCGAACGGGTGACTGGGCGGGAAAACGGACGGCCGTCCCGGGCCCACTCGCCCGGGACGCGACCCGTCAGGACCCGGCGGTGGCCGGAGGCGGTGTCGCGGGCCAGCTCATGCGGATCAGCCCGCCGACGTCGGTGGAGGAGACCTCCACGTCGTCGACGAGACCGCTGATCACGGCGAGGCCCATCTCGTCCTCGCCCTCCGGATCGGCGTCCTCGTCCGCGCCCGGCCCGCCGGCCGCGGACGACTCGGAGCCGGCGCTCGGGACCTCGTCGCCGACCTCGATCGAGAACGCCTTCTCCTCCTCGGTGAGCGCGACCCGCACCGGCGCCGTGATGCCGTGGCTGCGGTGCAGCCCGACCGCACGGCTGCACGCCTCACCGACGGCGAGACGGACCTCGTCGAGCACCGCCTCGTCGACCCCGGCCCGGCGCGCGACGGCGGCGGCGACGAGCCGCGCCGTCCTCACATGCTCGGGCTGGGCGCTGAACCGGAGCTCGACGGTGGCCATGGCGGATCCCCCTCGGAGTACGAGCGTGCGTATCAGGGGCCCGGGCTGGATGCCCGGTGCCCCTCCTGCTTCCGGCAGTCCCGGCCGACCGTCAGTCGGTGGCCGCGACGGCCTCGTCGACCGTGGTGTGGATGGGGAACACCTTGGTCAGGCCCGTGATCCGGAAAATCTTGAGAATGCGCTCCTGGTTGCAGACCAGGCGCAGCGAGCCCTCGTGGGCCCGCACACGCTTGAGACCGCCGACGAGCACACCGAGGCCGGTGGAGTCGAGGAAATCCACGCCCTCCATGTCGACAACCAGGTGGTAGCTGCCGTCGTTCACCAACTCGACCAACTGCTCGCGCAGCTTGGGCGCGGTATAGACATCAATCTCGCCACCGACCTCGACGACCGTACGGTCGCCACCAGGGCCGGACACATTGCGAGTCGACAGGGACAGGTCCACGGATCCTCCAGCACCTTGCTATCGAGCGGCCGCCCCCTGAGGTCTCCCCGACGGAGCCGGAGGACGGTCGCCAGCCGCGATGGCATTCAATCACTTACCAGCAGCCATGCACGACGCCTTGGGACCATTGTCCGTCACGCCAGTGACACACTCGGTGCCGATGGCCAAGAATCAGCGTCCCAGTCGACCTCCCGGGAGCGGGGAAAACCGCCCCTCCCCCGGCGAGGTCCTCGACCGGCTCACCGCAGGGGCGAACCGGGCCGCGCGCATCACTCATACGGAGCACCTGCCCCCGAGGCCGGGCCGGCATGCCGTCTGGCCCGACCGGATCCGCGCCGATGTGATCGCGGCCGTCCAGCAGGCCGGCGTGGAGCACCCCTGGACCCACCAGGCCGAGGCCGCCGAGCACGCCCTCGACGGGGAATCCGTGGTCATCGCGACCGGCACGGCCTCCGGCAAGTCCCTCGCGTACCTCACCCCGGTCCTCAGCGCCCTTCTGGACGGCGCTGAGGCCCCGAACGGCCGGGGGACCACGGCCCTGTACCTGGCGCCCACCAAGGCGCTCGCGGCCGACCAGCGCCGGGCCGTCCGGGAACTCGCGGTCCCGCTGGGCAACCGCGTCCGCCCGGCGGTCTACGACGGCGACACCCCCGTCGAGGAACGCGAGTGGGTGCGCCAGTACGCCAACTACGTCCTGACCAACCCGGACATGCTCCACCGCGGGATACTCCCCGCCCACCCCCGCTGGTCCTCCTTCCTGCGCTCACTGCGCTACGTGGTCATCGACGAATGCCACACCTACCGGGGCGTGTTCGGCTCCCATGTGGCCCAGGTACTGCGCCGCCTGCGCCGGCTCTGCGCCCGCTACGGGGCCGATCCCGTCTTCCTCCTCGCCTCCGCCACCGCCGCCGAACCGGCGGTGGCGGCCCGGCGCCTGACCGGCCTGCCGGTCCGGGAGGTCTCCGACGACGCCTCCCCGCGCGGCGAACTGGTCTTCGCCCTGTGGGAGCCGCCCCTGACCGAGCTCCACGGGGAACGCGGCGCCCCCGTGCGGCGCACCGCGACCGCCGAGACGGCCGATCTGCTCACCGACCTGACGGTCCAGGGCGTGCGCAGCGTGGCCTTCGTGCGCTCCCGGCGCGGCGCGGAGCTGATCTCCGTGATCGCCAAGGAGCGCCTCGCCGAGGTCGACCGGTCCCTCCCCCGGCGCGTCGCCTCCTACCGGGGCGGCTACCTCCCCGAGGAGCGCCGCGCCCTGGAGCGGGCCCTGCACTCCGGCGAACTCCTCGGGCTCGCCGCCACCACCGCCCTGGAACTGGGGGTGGACGTCGCCGGGCTCGACGCCGTCGTGATCGCCGGCTACCCGGGGACCCGCGCCTCCCTGTGGCAGCAGGCCGGGCGCGCCGGACGGTCCGGACAGGGGGCCCTCGCGGTCCTGGTCGCCCGGGACGACCCGCTGGACACCTTCCTGGTGCACCATCCGGAGGCGCTGTTCCGGCGGCCGGTGGAGTCCACCGTGCTCGACCCGGACAATCCCTACGTCCTCGCGCCCCACCTCTGCGCGGCCGCCGCCGAGCTGCCCCTCACCGAGGCCGACCTGGAGCTGTTCGGGCCCGCGACGGCCGAGCTGATGCCCCAGCTGGAGAGCGCGCGGCTGCTGCGCCGCCGGACCTCGGGCTGGCACTGGACGCGCCGCGAGCGGGCCTGCGACCTGACCGACATCCGGGGCGGCGGGGGCCGGCCGGTCCAGATCGTGGAGGCGGCCACCGGACGCCTCCTCGGCACGGTCGACGAGGAAGCGGCCCACGCCTCCGTGCACGACGGCGCCGTCCACCTCCACCAGGGCCGCACCTACCTGGTGAAGAACCTCGACCTGGAGGACTCGGTCGCCCTCGTGGAGGAGGCGAACCCCCCGTACTCGACCACCGCCCGGGACACGACCGCCGTCTCCGTCCTGGAGACGGACGTCGAGATTCCGTGGGGCGACGGGCGGCTGTGCTACGGATCGGTGGAGGTCACCAACCAGGTCGTCTCCTTTCTGCGCCGCCGGCTGGTCACCGGTGAGGTGCTCGGCGAGTCGAAACTCGATCTGCCGCCCCGCACCCTGCGGACGCGGGCCGTGTGGTGGACGGTCACCGAGGACCAGCTCGACGCGGCCCGGATCGGTCCGGAGCAGCTCGGGGGCGCCCTGCACGCCGCCGAGCACGCCTCGATCGGCATGCTGCCGCTCTTCGCGACCTGCGACCGCTGGGACATCGGCGGTGTCGCCGTGCCCCTGCACCCGGACACCCTGCTGCCGACCGTCTTCGTGTACGACGGCCATCCGGGCGGCGCCGGGTTCGCCGAACGCGCCTTCCGCACCGCGCGGGAGTGGCTGGCCGCGACCCGGGAGGCCATCGCCTCCTGCGAGTGCGAGGCGGGCTGCCCGTCCTGCATCCAGTCCCCCAAGTGCGGCAACGGGAACGACCCCCTGCACAAGCGGGGTGCCGTCCGGCTGCTCACCGAGCTCCTGCACGGCGCCCCGGAGGACCCGGCCGTGCCGGACGGCCCGGACGGCCCGGACGCCTTGGCGGGCCAGAACGCCGGGGACGAGCCGGGGACTTCGGCCCGGTCGCCCGCCTGCGGCGAGCCGGGGGTGACCGACGGCCCGCCGCCCCGGGACGGCTGAGCGGGCGGCTCCGCGCCCCCGGGAACCGGTCCGGCAGGACCGGCCCGCGCCTGGCCGCGCGGCGCGTACGGGCCGAACCGGACCTGCGCCGTCACCTCGGCGATCTCGCCCGTCACCACGCACCGGACCACCTCGGCCCCCTGCGCCCGGGCGACCTTCCCCGCGAACCCGCAGGCCGCCTCCGCCCCGCCGAGGGCGCGGTCGGCGGCGGCGAGGGCCGCGAGGTCGGCGGCGGCCGCGGCCCGGTGGCGTGCGACGACCGCCTGCCCCAGGGCGAGGACGACGGCGAACACCGCGCAGAGCACGGTGGTCACGGCCGCCACCCATACGGTGGCGGACCCCCGGTCGGCACCCGGGCCCGCGCCGCGCCGGCTCAGGGCGCGGCCCCTCATGTCCCCACCCCCGCCGCGCCGTTGCCGGTATCCCGCCCCGGGAGCGCCTCGCCACCGCCGGGCCCGCGACGCGCCTCCGCCCCGCCAGGGACCGGCCCGGCCCCCGGAACAGCTCCGGGCGGCGCAGGCCCAGGCACCGGCCCGTCCCCGCCCACCACGTCCTCCGCCGCGGCCGCCGCCCCCGAGCGCAGGGTCAGCCCCAGCCCGCCCGGCCCGGGGGCCGCCGCCTCGACCCGGACCCGCCAGAGGTCCCCGTCCCGCTCCACCGCGACCCGGGCCCCGGACGGCGCGGCCGCGCGGGCGACCGAGACCGCGACCGGGACGGGCTCCGACCTGGCGGCCGCCCGAGCCCCGGCCCGCGCCGCGTCCACGCATTGGATCTGCGCCGCAGCGGCCATGAGCCCCCAGACGAGCGCCGCGGCGAAGACCACCAGCGCCGGCAGGGCCACCGCCGCCTCCGCCGTCACGGACCCCCGGTCTCGGACACCGCGCGGCCGCCGGGTCGGGGCCGGAGCCCTGGCCTCAGAACTGTCCATCGAGGGCCTTCTTGATGACGGACTCCAGAGCCTTGGACACCGCCCCACTGGTGACCACCTTGTAGAGCACGGCCGCGAACGCACACGCGGCGATGGTCCCCATGGCGTACTCGGAGGTGGTCATACCGCCGTCCCCGCGAAGCCTCGACGCGAGCCCGCCCACCGCCCGCGCCCAGGCACCGCGCAGGCCGCCGCCCGGCCCGCCCCTGCCCCGGCCTGCCGCGCGCCGGATCGTCTCCCGCATGTGCGACCTCATGTACGACCCCATGTGCAACCTCCTGATGTGAAAAGCCGTTGATGAACTGCTGCTGATGAGTGAGATGACTGGGAGGAACGGCGTCAGCCGGCCCGGAGCAGGCCGCCGACGAGACCGATCACGACCGGTGCCACTCCGATGGCGAGGAAGGCGGGCAGGAAGCAGAGCCCCACCGGCGCCGTGATCTGCACCTGGGCACGGCGTCCGCGCGCGGTCGTCGCACGGGCGCGCTCCGCTCTGAGCCGGTCGGCGAGCCGTGCCATCGGCTCCGCCATCGGCACCCCGGTGGAGTCCGCGCGCTCCAGACAGCGTGCGAGGGCGTCCGCGCCCACCGAGCGGCCGAACCATTCCCAGGCGTCCACCGGTTCGCGCCCGAGCCGCAGATGGGCCGCGACCGCCGCCAGGCGCCCCCCGACCGGGCCGCCGAGCGACTGTCCCACCGCCTCGGCGGCCTCACGCGGACCCGCGCCCGCAGTGATGCACGCCGCCAGCAGGTCTGCTGCCAGCGGCAGTTGACGCGCGGCCACGGCCGGGTCGACAGGCGCACCGACCTCCCCGTCGCCCCCACGGCGCCCCGCCCCGGCCCGCTGCCGGCGCCGCACCCCGTACCGGACGCCGAGCCCCGCGACCACCCCCACCAGCGCCCCCGCCGGGCCGCCGACGAGCACATAGCAGGCCGCCAGGGCACCGAGGGGCGCGGCGGCCTCCCGCAGCCGATGGCGCAACACGGCCCGCGCACGGCGCTGTTGGCGCTCGACGGACAGCAGGGCCTCGATCCGTCTCCGCCCCGCCCGCGCCCGCCGGTGCGCCGAGACCAGGGCGACCAGGGCTCCGGCGGCGGCGAGCCCGGAGAGCACCGCCCCCAGCCGGTGCAGGGTGTCGGCCGTCATGACGCCTCCCCCGCGCGGACGATCCGCCCCGCCCACAGCAGCCCGGCCGCCTCCAACAGGCCCCCGGCGACCAGGCAGGCGTACCCGGCCGGGGTGTGGAAGAGCACCCGCAGCGGATCCGCGCCGAGCGCCCAGCCCATGGCGAGCCCGGCGGCCGGAAGCAGCGCGAGAAGCACGACGGTGGACTGCGCTCCGGCCAACTGCGCTCTCAGCTCCTCCCGTTGTTCCCGCTCCGCCCGCAGGGCCGCCTCCAGCCGGTCCAGTCCGGCGGCGAGCCCGGCGCCGCTGTCCACGGCCACCTGCCAGCAGGCCGCCATACCGGCCAGTCCCTCGGCCCCGTCCTGCCGGGACGCGTCCCGCAGGGCCTCGGGCACGTCCCCGCCGAACCGCGCCGCCGCCAAGACCGCCGGTTCCGCGTCCCCGAGCGCCCCCGTGCTCCGCGCTCCCGTCCGCAGGGCCTGCCCCGGCTGGAGCCCCGCACGCAGCTCCCCCGCGACGGCCCCGCACAGGGCGACCACGGCCTCGGCCCGGCGGTCCCGCTCCTGCCTCCGGGCCCCGCTGCCCAGCTTCCGACGCACCAGCGGCACGGCCAGGGCGCCCAGCACGGCGGGCACCACGGACGCGGCCAGCACCGCCAGCAGAAGCCCCGCGGGCACGCACAGCCACTCCCGGTGGCGGCGGACGGCGTCCGGCACTCCGGTCCACGACCACCTCGGCGGCCAGTCGGCGGCCGGACCCCCGGCGAGCAGCAGCCTCGCCCGCCGCCGCCCCTGGTGCTCCCGGCCGGCCAGCAGCCAGGCCGCGGCTCCCGCGCAGACGGCCGCCGCGCACATCGCCTCCGCGGTCCTCACAGCCGCTCCCCGGTCAGTTCGCACAGCTGCCGCCAGCCCGCCTCCCGGGTGAACGCCCCGGGCCCCCACCGCAGGGCCGGCACCGTGACGACCAGCCCGGCGGGATCGCGCTCCAGCACATGGATCTCCGCGACGCGCCGCTGCCCGGCCGGGCTCCGCACCAGGTGGACCACGACGGCCAGAGCCGCCGCCAACTGGCTGTGCAGAGCCGCCCGGTCGAGCCCGGCCGTGGTGCCCAGGGCCTCCAGCCGCGCGGGCACATGCGCCGCCGCGTTGGCGTGGACCGTGCCGCAGCCCCCTTCGTGACCCGTGTTCAGGGCGGCCAGAAGATCGGCGACCTCGTGTCCTCGCACCTCCCCGACCACCAGCCGGTCGGGGCGCATCCGCAGTGCCTGCCGGACGAGGTCCCGCAGGGTCACCTGGCCCGCGCCCTCCTGGTTGGGCGGCCGGGATTCGAGCCGCACGACATGGGGGTGGTCGGGCCGCAGCTCCGCCGAGTCCTCGGCGAGCACGATCCGTTCCCGGCCGCCGACGAGACCGAGGAGGCTGCTCAGCAGCGTGGTCTTCCCCGTGCCGGTGCCCCCGCTGATCAGGAACGACAGCCGTGCCCTCATCAGCGCCGCGAGGACCCGGTCGCCACCCGGCGGCACCGTGCCCGCCGCGACCAGCTCCTCCAGGGAGAAGGCCCGGTGCCGGGCCACCCGCAGGGAGAGGCAGGTCGACTCCACGGCGACCGGCGGGAGGACGGCGTGCATCCGGGTGCCGCCGGGCAGCCGCGCGTCGACCCACGGCCGGGCGTCGTCCAGGCGGCGCCCCGCGACGGCGGCCAGCCGCTGGGCGAGCCGGCGCACGGCGGCCGCGTCCGCGAAGGTGACATCGGTCAGCTCCAGACCGATGCCCCGGTCCACCCAGACCCGGTCGGGCGCGGACACCAGCACATCGGTGACGGACGAGTCGGCGAACAGGGGTTCCAGCGGGCCCGTGCCCACCAGTTCGCCGCGCAGTCGGGCCGTGCCGCCCAGGACCTCGGCGTCCCCCAGAAGCCGCCCCTGGGCGCGCAGTGCGGCGGCCACCCGGGCCGGGGTGGGCTCGGCCCCGCTCTCCGCCAGCTTCTGGCGGACCGCGTCCAGCAGCCCGGTGCTCATGACCCGGCCTCCGCGGGAAGGGCCTGCTCCCAGAAGGCGCCGCAGAATCTGGCCAGTGGCCCCCGGCCGCCCGCGCCCGGCGGTGAGCCGTCGTCCCGCGCGGACGGCAGGCCCGGGTCCACCGGGAGTTCGCCGGCGAGCGGCAGCCCCAGGGCTCCGGCCACCCAGCGGTCGTCCAGCCCCGGCGCGTACGGCCCCCGGGCGACGACCCGCAGATCGGCCAGGACCATGCCCACCGCCGACGCCACCCGGTTCGCCGCGGCGACGGCCCGCAGCTCGCCCGGCACCACCAGCAGCCCCACGTCCATCTGGGCCAGCGCCTCGGCCACCCCCTCGTCCACCCGGCGCGGGAGGTCCACGACGACCACCCCGCCCCTGCGACGCGCGGCGGCCAGCACCGAGCGCATCGCCTCCGGCGGGACGACCACGGAATCGCCGCGATCCCAGCTCAGCACCCGCAGGGAGTGCAGCCGGGGCAGCGACTCCTCCAGCGCTCCGCCCGCCACTCGCCCCTTGGAGGCGGCGAAATCAGGCCATCGGCGGCCCTCCGCGTGCTCCCCGCCGAGGAGCACGTCCAGCCCGCCGCCGAGCGGGTCCGCGTCGACGAGCATGGTGCGCCGGCCCGCCCTGGCCGCGGTGACCGCGAGGGCGCAGGCCAGCGTCGACGCGCCCGCCCCGCCGCGCCCGCCGATCACCCCGACGGTCAGCGCCGGACGCCCCACCCCCTCGACCACGTCCGCCAGCCGGTCGACCAGCCAGGTCTCGGCCTCGGGCAGGCACAGCACGCTGTCCGCGCCGATCTCCACGGCGCGCCGCCATACATCGGGATCGTCCTGGTCCCGGCCGACGAGCAGGACGCCGCTGCGCCGGGCGGCCCCGCGGCAGCGGTCGGCCGCGTCCCCGCCGACGAGGATCAGCGGCGCGCCCTCCCAGACGCCCCGCCGCTCGGGCACGCCGTGGTGAACCTCCGGCTCCGCTCCGGCCGCCGCGCACAGGCGCAGCAGGTCGTCCAGCAGATCGGTGTCCTCGGTGACGATCAGCGGTCCGTCCCGGCGTGCTTCACCGGTGTGCGGTCGCTGCGATGCGATGGATCCGGCCACGGTCCCACCCCTCTCCGTGCGCGTCCGCATGGCGACGGAACGCGCGTTTTCCTCCGGCCCGCGAAGTTCGCGGCTGGAATCACGGTGGAGCGCACCGGAAAATCGTGTGGATCTTGCTGAAAAACTGTGGACAACCTGCCGCCTGTGAATATCCCGGTAGCTCATACCGGTGAGCGGCGATTCCTCCCGCAGCGCAGCACGACAACTACACAGAGTGACAAATCCGGGGCAGGGCCTTCCGCTGCCGGAACGGCGGCCGCGAGGGCGGCAGATGTGCGATCGAACGGGCGACTGGACCCAAAACCCACCCGGACATGCGACGACCCCCGCCGGGGGGGAGAGCGGGGGTCGTCTTTCCGGCCGACTCGGGGGGGGAGGAGCCGGGCCGGGTTAGCACGGTCGCGAACGATCCGTGACTTCCATGGTGTACCCGAGAGCCTTCTCAGGCAAACCCACGCGCCCTAGCGTACGCCGAATGGCGGGCGCATATGCTCTGCGCGTGGAAAACCACTCGTTGCCGCGCACCGCCGCCTTCTTTGACCTGGACAAGACGGTCATTGCGAAGTCCTCGACGCTGACCTTCGGCAAGTCCTTCTACCAGGGCGGGCTGATCAACCGGCGCGCCGCGCTGCGCACCGCCTACACGCAGTTCGTCTTCCTGGCCGGCGGCGCGGACCACGACCAGATGGAGCGGATGCGCGAGTACCTGTCCGCGCTCTGCAAGGGCTGGAACGTGCAGCAGGTGAAGGAGATCGTCGCGGAGACCCTGCACGACCTCATCGACCCGATCATCTACGACGAGGCGGCCTCGCTGATCGAGGAGCACCACACCGCCGGCCGGGACGTGGTCATCGTCTCGACCTCCGGCGCCGAGGTCGTGGAGCCGATCGGCGAACTGCTGGGCGCGGACCGGGTGGTGGCCACCCGCATGGTGGTCGGCGACGACGGCTGCTTCACCGGCGAGATCGCCTACTACGCCTACGGCCCGACCAAGGCGGAGGCGGTCCGCGAGCTGGCCGAGTCGGAGGGGTACGACCTGTCGCGGTGCTACGCGTACAGCGATTCGGCGACCGACATCCCGATGCTCGCCGCGGTCGGCCACCCGCACGCGGTCAACCCGGACCGGGCCCTGCGGCGGGAGGCGGCGCAGCGCGACTGGCCGGTCCTCGTCTTCAACCGCCCGGTGCGGCTCAAGCAGCGGCTGCCCGCCCTGTCGATGCCGCCCCGGCCCGCGCTGGTGGCCGCGGCGGCCGTCGGGGCGGCGGCCGCGACGGCCGGGCTCGTCTGGTACGCCAGCCGCCGCCGCGGGGCGGCACGCGCGGCGGCGGTCTGAGCCCGGCGCGCCGCGGCCGGCCACGGACCGGGTCCGGGTGCCACGGCCGCGCACGGCCCGGCGCCCCACCACTCCGGGCCATGGCCGGTTTTCACCCCGTTTGAACCTGAAAGTAAAGATCTGCGGGCAGGGGTTTCGCATCGCAGCACGCAGGAGTACAAAGGATTCAACGGCCCGCGAGACCGAGGACATCCGAAAGGATCACCTTTAACACGCACAAAGGCCCCACGGACCGATGCATGGAAGCCGAGCACCCACGCGACGTCGACCCGTCGATTACGGGCCAGCCGCACCAGGTGACGGGCAAAGAACCCGACCTGATGGGCGTATACACGAGGACGCTTGGTAACTGGGTGGACATGCCAGCGGCGGTACCACAAGGTACCGCCGCATCTCTGTGCCCGTGCGCATCCGCACAGGCTTCAGGCGGCGCCCCGCTGGAGCGCCTCGCAGACCGCGGTCGACTCCCGCACCCCCAGCTCCACGGCCCGCCCGCAGTGGGCGATCCACGCGACCATCCCCTGCGGCGTCCCGGAGAGATAGCCCTCGAAGGCGGCGAGATACGCCGCGCGCCCCTGCTCCGCGTGCCCGACCTCGGCCGGGCAGATCGACTTGGGGTCGAGTCCGCTGCCGATCAGGACGATGCGCTCGGCGGTCCGGGCGATGAGCCCGTTGTGCGAGGTGAACGGCCGCAGGGCGAGCAGTTCCCCGTGCACGACCGCTGCGAAGACCAGGGCGGGCGCCGAACTGCCGGTGACGATCAGCTCCGCGAGCCCGTCCAGGCGTCCGGCGGCCTCGGCCGCGTCGGGCAGGGCCGCCTCGACGAGGGGTTCGTCGACCTGCTCACCGGCGAGCCGCGGGCGCCCCACCGTGGTGTCGTCCGCGCCCCCGCTCGCCGCCACCAGGTGCAGCCGGGCCAGGACCCGCAGCGGGGACTGCCGCCAGATCGAGAGCAGTTGACCGGCCTCGGCGGTCAGCCGCAGGGCGGCGCCGACGGTGCGCGCCTCGGGTTCACCGCCGAAGTCGGTGCGCCGGCGCACCTCTTCGAGGGCCCAGTCCGCCCCGGAGAGGGCGGCGGAGCCACGGGCTCCGCGCAGCGCCGCCTCGGAGGTGATCTCATTGCTGCGCCGGCGCATGACCCGGTGCCCGTAGACCCGGTCCACGGCCTTGCGGACGGAGTCCACGGAGTCCGTGACACCCGGGAGCGCGCCGAGAGCGGCGAGCGGATCGGTCGACGAGGCGTTCGTACTCATAACCAGCGAGGCTACGCGCCCGCGCCCGGGACCCCACCTTGGAGTGGTCTTCTTCACGCACTTGACAACCATGTGCAGCTATGCGGCTACCCTAGGTGAACATGAAGATCGCTTTCGTAGGGAAGGGCGGCAGCGGGAAGACGACCCTGTCGTCGCTCTTCATCCGCCACCTCGCGTCCGAGTCGGCCCCGGTCATCGCCGTGGACGCCGACATCAACCAGCACCTCGGCGCCGCACTCGGTCTGGACGAGGCGGCGGCCGCCGCGCTGCCCGCCATGGGGGCCCGGCTTCCGCTGATCAAGGACTATCTGCGGGGGACCAACCCCCGGATCACCTCGGCCGAGACCATGATCAAGACGACTCCGCCCGGCCACGGGTCCCGGCTGCTGCGGGTCCAGGAGGAGAACCCGGTCTACGAGGCGTGCGCCCGCCCGGTCGCCCTGGACGACGGCGGGATCCGGCTGATGGCGACCGGCCCGTTCACCGAGTCCGACCTCGGGGTCGCCTGCTACCACTCCAAGGTCGGGGCGGTGGAGCTGTGCCTCAACCACCTGGTCGACGGCCCCGGCGAGTACGTCGTGGTCGACATGACGGCCGGCTCGGACTCCTTCGCCTCCGGGATGTTCACCCGCTTCGACATGACCTTCCTGGTGGCCGAGCCCACACGCAAGGGGGTGTCCGTCTACCGCCAGTACAAGGAGTACGCGCGGGACTTCGGCGTGGCCCTGCGGGTCGTCGGCAACAAGGTGCAGGGCCCCGAGGACGTGGACTTCCTGCGCGAGGAGGTGGGCGACGACCTCCTGGTGACCGTCGGCCACTCGGACTGGGTCCGCGCCATGGAGAAGGGCCGGCCGCCGCACTTCGACCGCCTGGAGACGGGGAACCGCGAGGCGCTGCGGGCCCTGAGGTCCGCGGCCGACGGGACGTACGAGCGGCGGGACCCCGAGCGCTACACCCGGCAGATGGTCCACTTCCATCTGCGGAACGCGGAGAGCTGGGGGAACGCGAAGACGGGGGCGGACCTGGCAGCCCAGGTCGACCCCTCCTTCGTGCTCGGCGAGCACGCGGCCGTGCCGCAGCCGGGCTGACCACACGGCTGGGTGGTCACGGCGTCGCCGTGACCACCCCGCGTGCGGAACACGTCCGGTGCCTGCCCCGGTGAGGAGCAAGTCCGGTGCTCAGCCCGCCTGTTCGGTTACCGGCCGGACTTGGGGGCCGGCGGAGCGGCGGCCTCCGGGGGCGCCGCCAGGAACTGCGCCCAGCCGCCCTGGGGCGCCTCGCCGACCTTCAGCTGCCGCATCTTCTCCAGGACCAGCGGGTCCTGCGCGTCGAGCCAGTCCACGAGCTGACGGAACGACACGCACTTGACGTCGCTCTTCACGCAGACCGTGGCGATGGTCTCCTCGATGGCGTCCATGTAGACGCCGCCGTTCCACGACTCGAAGTGGTTTCCGATGATCATCGGAGCCCGGTTGCCGTTGTAGGCGCGCTCGAAGCCCCGGAGGAGCCCGTCACGCATCTGGTTGCCCCAGACCTTGTGCATGGCCGGGTCGCCCTGGGTGGTGACCGACTGGTTGACCAGGAAGTTGTAGTCCATCGTCAGCGTCTCGAAAGCGCGCCCGGGGACGGGCACCAACTGGAGGGAGACGTCCCACAGGCCGTGCTTCTTCTGGGGCCACACCTGGTCGTTGACGCCGCTGGTGTCGTAGCGGAAGCCGAGTTCGCTCGCCGCGCGCATGAAGTTCTCCTGCCCTTCCAGGCAGGGGGTGCGGGCGCCGATGAGCTCCTTGTCGTAGTCGAAGGGGAGCGGGTCGGCGGAGGCCAGACCGGCGTTGGTCTTCCAGTTCTTCACGAAGGACTTGGCCTGGGCGATCTCGCTCTTCCACTCGTCGACCGACCAGGTGCCCACGCCCCGGTCCTTGCCGCAGAAGTGGCCGTTGAAGTGGGTGCCCACCTCGTTGCCGTCCTGCCAGGCGGCGCGCAGTTCGCGGACGGTGTTCCTGATCCCCTCGACGTCGTTGAAGCCGATGTCGGAGCGGCCGGCGGCGTGCTGCGGCGGCTCGTAGAGGGCGCGCTTCTCCTCGGGGAGGAGGTAGACGCCGCTGAGGAAGTACGTCATCGTCGCGTCGTACTTCTTGCCGATCGCGCGGAAGCGGGAGAACAGCTTCTGGCTGTCCTCGCCGGCGCCGTCCCAGGAGAAGACCACGAACTGGGGCGGCTTCTCGCCCGGCGCGAGGCGCTTGGGCTTGAGCAGGTTGGGCTGGGCGCCGGTGAAGGCGGTGGACCCGTCACCGATCAGGCGGACGGCGCTCTTGGGCGCCGCGACACCCTCCTTCCCCGCCTGGGCGCCGGGCTCGCTGCCGCTCCCGCCCCGGTCACCGCCGGAGGTGGAGCACCCCGCGAGCCCGGCGATCAGGGCCGCGGCGGCTGCGCCGACGGCGACGGTTCTCTTGGTGACCTTCGTGACGGCCAGCATCCGCCCACCTCTTTCATATGCCGATACGACTGTCTGATGGCGGTGTCGTGGAGCCGACAAGGTCGCACCGAGGGGGCGAAGGGGCGGGGCCGACGGGCCGCGATGAAATCACTAATCACCGAATCAGGTGAGCGATTGCCCTATTTGCCCGCCTGGCCCGGCGTGTCCGCATGGTTCCGCCATGCGACTGAACCGCGCGGACGCCCCGGCCGTGGGAAGGGGTGGCACCCCTCCCCACCGCTCGGGGCCGGGGCGCCACCACCCGGCGGTACGAGGCGCTTCGGCCCCGCACCGCCGGGTGCCCGAAAGCCCACAGGTCTAAACCAATTACCCGAAGGCCCTTGTCACCCGGCCCCGCGGCTGATGAGCTATGGCCTGGGACACATACGCACAGAAGACGCCCTGGGAAAGGGAGATGTCGTGAGCAACGAGAGCCTGGCCAACCTTCTGGGGGAGGAGAGCTGATGACAGACGAGCGTTCTTCCCTCTCCAACCTGCTTAAGGAAGAGCGGCGGTTCGCGCCGCCGGCCGAGCTGGCCGCGAACGCCAACGTGACGGCCGAGGCGTACGAACGGGCCGCGGCGGACAGGCTCGGCTTCTGGGCCGAGCAGGCGCGGAGGCTCGACTGGGCCACCGAGCCGACCGAGACCCTGGACTGGAGCAACCCGCCCTTCGCCAAGTGGTTCGCGGACGGCACACTCAACGTCGCGTACAACTGCGTCGACCGCCATGTCGAGGCCGGGCACGGCGACCGGGTGGCCATCCACTTCGAGGGCGAGCCCGGCGACAGCCGCTCCCTCACCTACGCCGAGCTCAAGGACGAGGTCTCCCGGGCGGCCCACGCCCTGACCGAGCTGGGTGTCCGCAAGGGCGACCGGGTCGCCGTCTACCTGCCGATGATCCCCGAGGCAGCGGTCGCGATGCTCGCCTGCGCCCGCATCGGTGCCGCCCACTCCGTCGTCTTCGGCGGCTTCTCCGCCGACGCCGTCGCCTCCCGCATCCAGGACGCCGACGCCAAGCTGGTCATCACCGCCGACGGCGGCTACCGCCGGGGCAAGCCCAGCGCCCTCAAGCCCGCCATCGACGAGGCCCTGAGCCGCTGCCCGCAGGTCGAGCACGTGCTCGTCGTCCGGCGCACCGGCCAGGACACCGCCTTCACCGAGGGCCGGGACGTGTGGTGGCACGACATCGTCGGCCGCCAGTCCGCCGAGCACGCCCCCGAGCCCTTCGAGGCCGAGCACCCGCTGTTCATCCTCTACACCTCGGGCACCACCGGTAAGCCCAAGGGCATCCTGCACACCTCCGGCGGCTATCTCACCCAGGCCGCCTACACGCACCACTCCGTCTTCGACCTGAAGCCCGAGTCGGACGTCTACTGGTGCACGGCCGACATCGGCTGGGTCACCGGCCACTCGTACATCGTCTACGGGCCCCTGGCCAACGGCGCGACCCAGGTCATGTACGAGGGCACCCCGGACACCCCGCACCAGGGCCGGTTCTGGGAGATCGTGCAGAAGTACGGCGTCACGATCCTCTACACGGCGCCGACCGCGATCCGCACCTTCATGAAGTGGGGCGACGACATCCCCGCCAAGTTCGACCTGTCCAGCCTGCGGGTCCTCGGTTCGGTGGGCGAGCCCATCAACCCCGAGGCGTGGATCTGGTACCGGGAGAACATCGGCGCCGGGAAGACCCCGATCGTCGACACCTGGTGGCAGACCGAGACCGGCGCCATGATGATCTCCCCGCTGCCGGGCGTCACCGAGACCAAGCCGGGCTCCGCCCAGCGGCCCCTGCCCGGCATCGCCGCCACCGTCGTGGACGACGAGGCGAACGAGGTCCCGAACGGGGGCGGCGGCTACCTGGTGCTCACCGAGCCGTGGCCGTCCATGCTGCGCACCATCTGGGGCGACGACCAGCGCTTCATCGACACCTACTGGTCGCGCTTCGAGGGCCGCTACTTCTCCGGCGACGGAGCCAAGAAGGACGACGACGGCGACATCTGGCTGCTCGGCCGGGTGGACGACGTCATGCTGGTGTCCGGCCACAACATCTCGACCACCGAGGTGGAGTCCGCCCTCGTCTCCCACCCGAAGGTCGCCGAGGCCGCGGTCGTCGGCGCCGCCGACGAGACCACCGGGCAGGCCATCGTCGCCTTCGTCATCCTGCGCGGCACCGCGAGCGAGGACGCGGGCCTGGTCGACGAGCTGCGCGCGCACGTCGGCGCGACGCTCGGCCCGATCGCCAAGCCCAAGCGGATCCTGCCGGTGGCGGAGCTGCCCAAGACCCGGTCCGGCAAGATCATGCGCCGGCTGCTGCGCGACGTCGCCGAGAACCGCGAGCTGGGCGATGTCACCACGCTCACCGACTCCTCCGTGATGGACCTCATCCAGACGAAGCTGCCGAGCGCGAGCAGCGAGGACTGAGCGTCCGCCGCTCCCACGGCAGAGCGCGGCAGAGCACCGGGCCCCGTCGCCGCACCGGCGACGGGGCCCCGGCCTGTACAGGGACCCGAACGGTCCGAACGGCCCTGCGGGTAGGGTGAAGGCGCGTCACTGACGCACAAGATCGTCAAGGTGCGCCGGGAAGTCTGGTCGGCAACGGTTCTGCCATGCCCGTCCGACCCGGAGGTCTCCCCCGTGGCCGCGCCCCGCGCCCCCCGTACGTTCCTCGGACGCCTCTCCCTGCCCGAGCGCACCTTCGTCGCGGACGCCCTGCGCGCGGAGACGGTCGGCGGTGTCCTGCTCCTCCTCGCCGCGGTCACGGCCCTCGTCTGGGCGAACGCCTTCAGCGGCAGTTACGAGGCGGTGCGCGACTTCCACTTCGGGCCCGCCTCGCTCGGCCTCGACCTGTCGGTGCAGCACTGGGCGGCCGACGGCCTGCTAGCGGTCTTCTTCTTCGTCGCGGGCGTGGAACTCAAGCGGGAACTGGTCGCGGGCGAGCTGCGCGACCCCCGCGCCGCCGCCCTGCCGGTCGTCGCCGCGCTCTGCGGAATGATCGCGCCCGCCCTCGTCTATCTGACGGTCAACCTCACCGGCGGCGGCTCCACGGACGGCTGGGCCGTGCCCACCGCGACCGACATCGCCTTCGCCCTCGCCGTCCTCGCGGTGCTGGGCGCCTCGCTGCCGTCCGCCCTCCGGGCGTTCCTGCTGACGCTCGCCGTCGTGGACGACCTCTTCGCCATCCTGGTCATCGCCGTCTTCTTCACCGGCGAGCTGAACTTCGCCGCCCTCGGGGGCGCCGTCGCCGCCCTGGCGCTGTTCTGGCTGCTGCTCCGCAAGGACGTGCGCGGCTGGTACGTCTACGTCCCGCTCGCGCTGCTGGTCTGGGGACTGATGTACAACAGCGGCGTGCACGCCACCATCGCGGGTGTGGCGATGGGCCTGATGCTGCGCTGCACCCGCCGGGAGGGCGAAGAGGCGTCGCCGGGCGAGCGGATCGAGCACCTGGTCCGCCCGCTGTCGGCGGGGCTGGCCGTGCCGCTGTTCGCACTGTTCTCGGCGGGCGTCGCGGTGACGGGCGAGTCCCTGTCCCAGGTCTTCACCCGGCCGGAGACGCTGGGCGTGGTCCTCGGTCTGGTGGTCGGCAAGGCGGTCGGCATCTTCGGCGGCACCTGGCTGACCGCCCGCTTCACCCGGGCCGAGCTGAACGCGGACCTGCGCTGGCCGGACGTCTTCGCCCTGGCCACCCTCGCCGGCATCGGCTTCACCGTCTCCCTGCTGATCGGCGAACTCGCCTTCGCGGGTGACCCCGCCCTCACGGACCAGGTGAAGGCTTCGGTACTGGTCGGTTCCCTGATCGCCGCGACCCTCGCCGGGATTCTCCTCAAACTGCGGGTACGCAGATACCAGGCCCTGTACGCGGAGGAGGAACGCGACGAGGACATGTCGGGGGTCCCGGACATCTACGAGCAGGACGACCCCGCCTACCACCTGCGCATGGCCGCGATCCACGAGGAGAAGGCCGCCGAGCACCGCAGAAGGGCGCGAGAGGCGGGGGCGGCGGGCGACGGCGGCGACAGTCCGGCATGATCTGACATCGGACGGTAGTACGCACGCGTACGTACGAGCACGCACGGACCGCAGACACGGGAGAGGGAGTCAGCGATGAGCGACCCCGGCAACACCACGGCGAAGGCTGTCGGCGCCGACCGCAGTATCGGCCAGCTGGTCGCCTCGGCGACGGCCGAGATGTCCGCACTGGTGCACGACGAGATCGCACTGGCCAAGGCCCAGCTCCGGCAGGACGTGAAGAAGGCGGGCATCGGCGGGGTGGTCCTCCTCCTCGCCGCGACCGTGCTGCTGTTCTCGCTGCCGATGCTGAGCTTCGCGCTCGCCTACGGCTTCCGGACGTGGACCGGCTGGAACATGGCCCTGTGCTTCCTGCTCTCCTTCGCGGTCAATGTGGTCGTCGCCGCGCTGCTGGCGCTGATCGGCGTGGTCTTCATGAAGAAGGCCAAGCAGGGCAAGGGCCCGCAGAAGGCGGTCGCCTCGGCCAAGGAGTCGGCGGCCGTGCTCCAGAACGCCAAGCCCCACCCCCGCGCCGCCGACACCCAGCCCACGCTGCCGGGCGCCGACAGCCACGTCGCCATCGAGCAGAAGGTCCGCGTGTGACAGGACACGGACGGGCCCGCGCCCGCGTCCGCACGGCGACCGGCCGGGGCGCGGCGAACGCGGGCGGCCCGCGTGTGGCACGCTCATCGGCATGACTGACCCTGAAACCGGCCCCGGCGGCTTCGGCGCCTCGGCGAGCCCCGTCCGCGTCGACGGTCCCTGGACCCATCGCGACGTGGCGGCCAACGGCGCCCGCTTCCACATCGCCGAGATGGGCGACGGGCCGCTGGTGCTGCTGCTGCACGGGTTCCCGCAGTTCTGGTGGACCTGGCGCCACCAGCTGCCGGCCCTCGCGGAGGCGGGCTTCCGGGCGGTCGCCATGGACCTGCGCGGTGTGGGCGGCAGCGACCGCACCCCGCGCGGCTACGACCCGGCGAACCTGGCCCTGGACATCACCGGCGTCGTCCGCTCCCTCGGGGAGCCGGACGCCGCGCTGGTCGGCCACGACCTGGGCGGGTACCTGGCGTGGACGGCGGCGGTGATGCGGCCGAAGCTGGTGCGCCGGCTGGTGGTCTCGTCGATGCCTCACCCGCGCCGCTGGCGCTCGGCCATGCTCTCTGACCTCGGGCAGACCCGCGCCGGGTCGCACATCTGGGGCTTCCAGCGCCCCTGGGTGCCGGAACGCCAACTGGTCGCGGACGACGCCGCCCTGACGGGCCGGCTGATCGAGGAGTGGTCGGGACCGCAGCCGCTGGACCGGGAGGCGATCGACGTCTACCGGCGCGCGATGCTCATCCCGTCGACCGCGCACTGCTCGATCGAGCCCTACCGGTGGATGGTGCGCTCGCTGGCGCGGCCCGACGGCATCCAGTTCAACCGGCGGATGAAGCGCCCGGTCCGGGTGCCGACGCTGCATCTGCACGGATCGCTCGATCCGGCGATGCGGACCAGGAGTTCGGCGGGATCGGGCGAGTACGTCGAGGCCCCCTACCGCTGGCGGCTGTTCGACGGTCTCGGCCACTTCCCGCACGAGGAGGATCCGGTCGCCTTCTCGAACGAGCTGATCGGCTGGCTGAAGGACCCCGAGCCCGACCGCTGAACCGTACGGTTCCGGCCAATCGGCCGCGTGTCCGGGAAGCCCGGACGAACGGTTGTCCTACGAACAGCCAAATGCCTGGCGCATAGGCCAATTGGCCGCCCTCCCGGCGGTTACCGACCTTGGGGCACGGGCAGACGTCCCGGTATGGGCTGGACGCACGACTACGGTGACGCAGCACGCACCCGTCGATCGGCCGAGAGGCCGATCACCCACGACAGCGGTGACTCCCCGGGCGGGAGCCATCAGCACCCCGGACAGGGGATCGGCATTCCCCGGATCCTCAGGCGCCGCGCCCGCTGGGTGTCGGCGCGGCTCCGGCACACCCGCGCCTGACCGGGGCCGGGCCCGTTTCGGCGGGCCCGGCCGCGCCCGGGCCGTGGCCCCGGCTCACGGCGGTCCTCACAGGGCGCAACCCTGGCTGTCGACCTGCCGGTTCGCGGTCCGGCCCCGCTCGATGTCCTCGCGGATCTCGTCGACGGTCAGCGCGTACCCGGTGTTCGCGTCGTCCAGGGAGCGGGCGAAGATCACACCGTAGACCTTGCCGTCGGTGGTGAGCAGCGGCCCGCCGGAGTTGCCCTGGCGGACGGTCGCGAAGAGCGAGTACACATCGCGGCGGACGGTGCCCCGGTGGTAGATGTCCGGGCCGTTGGCGTTGATCCGGCCGCGCACCCGGGCGGAGCGCACGTCGTAGGCGCCGTTCTCCGGGAAGCCGGCCACGATGGCGCTGTCGCCGCTGCGCGCGTCCTCCTCGGTGAACTGGAGGGGGCGGGCCCTGAGATCGGGGACGTCGAGCACGGCGATGTCGCGCTCCCAGTCGTAGAGGACGACCTTGGCGTCGTAGAGCCGGCCCTCGCCGCCGATCTGGACGGTGGGCTCGTCCACGCCGCCGACGACATGGGCGTTGGTCATGACCCGGCGCTCGTCGAAGACGAACCCGGTCCCCTCCAGGACCTTGCCGCAGCTCGGCGCCGTGCCCACCACCTTGACGATGGACTGCTTGGCGCGCGCCGCCACGGGGCTGCCGACGAGGGCCGGGTCCGGGGCCTGGACCTCGGTGATGGGCTCGTTGGCGAAGGGGCTGAAGACCTGCGGGAAACCGTTCTGCGCGAGGACGGAGGAGAAGTCGGTGAACCAGGTGGACGCCTGATCGGGCATCACCCGCGAGACCCCGAGCAGCACCTTGGAGCCGCGCACCTCCTTGCCGAGGGTGGGCAGGGAGGTGCCCGCCAGCGCGGAGCCGATCAGCCAGGCGACCAGCAGCATCGCGACGACGTTGACCAGGGCGCCACCGGTGGCGTCCAGGGCGCGCGCCGGTGACCAGGTGATGTGGGTGCGCAGCTTGTTGCCGAGGTGGGTGGTGAACGCCTGGCCCACCGAGGCGCAGACGATCACGATGACGACGGCCGCGATGGCCGCCGCGGTGGAGACCTCGGAGTCGTCGGTGGCCGCGCTCCAGAGCACGGGGAGGAGGTAGACGGCGACGAGCCCGCCGCCGAGGAACCCGATCACGGAGAGGATGCCGACGACGAACCCCTGCCGGTATCCGATGATCGCGAACCATACGGCGGCGACCAGCAACAGGATGTCCAGCACGTTCACTCTTCAGCCTCGCTGTGTTGTCGCCGGGTGCTCCGTGTCCGGCTGGTGGTCCGGGTCCGCGGCGCGGCCGCTTCGTCTGTGCGCCCCGGGGTTGCGCTCGTGTCCGGGTCAGCCTGTCATGCGTGCCAGTCCAGCGGGACCTCCCGGTCGCGGTCCCACGGGCGCTCCCAGCCCGCGAAGTGCAGGATCCGGTCGATGACCCCGGCCGTGAAACCCCAGACCAGAGCGTCTTCCACGAGGAACGCGGGCCCCGCGTAGCCTCTCGGGTGCACGGCGGTCGCGCGGTTCGCCGGGTCCGTGAGATCCGCCACGGGCACGGTGAAGACGCGCGCGGTCTCGGCGGGGTCGACCGCTCCGACCGGGCTGGGGGTGCGCCACCATCCCAGTACGGGCGTGACCACGAAACTGCTCACCGGGATGTAGAGCCGGGGCAGGACGCCGAAGGTCTGGACGCCGGACGGGTCGAGTCCGGTCTCCTCCTCGGCCTCGCGCAGGGCGGCCCGCAGCGGCCCGGCGCCCGCCGGGTCGCCGTCCTCCGGGTCGAGGGCGCCGCCGGGGAACGAGGGCTGGCCGGCGTGCGAGCGGAGGGTGCCCGCCCGCTCCATCAGCAGCAGCTCCGGGCCGCCCGCCCCCTCACCGAAGAGGACGAGCACCGCGGACTGCCGCCCCTCGCCGCCCTCGGGCGGCAGGAATCTGCTCAGCTGCCGCGGCTCGACCGTCTCGGCGGCGCGGACCACCGGGTCCAGCCACTCGGGCAGACCCTCGGTGGTCACCGTCACCCGGCCGGCACCGCCCCGGCCGGACCGCTCACTGGTCCGGTACGTCTCTTCTCCCGCACGCGTCATGGGCACCCCCTGCTGCTCAACGCCCGGGGCCGCCGGGATCGTTCCTCCGGCGGGCGCGCGCGGCCCTCGGTGCGCCGAGGGCTCACCCCGGCGCACCGAGGGCGGGAGCGGGCTTCCCGGGGTAGTCGGCCGGCGGCTTCAGTCGCTGGCCCGGCTGCCCGCCGAGCTCGTACTTGAGGAGCTTGCGGGCCTTCTCCGGGTCGGTCTCGCCCTCGCCGTAGGACGGGCAGAGGTGGGTGATCGGGCAGGCGCCGCAGGCCGGGCGGCGGGCGTGGCAGATGCGGCGGCCGTGGAAGATCACCCGGTGGGAGAGCATCGTCCACTCCGACTTGGGGAAGATCGTGGCGATCTCCGCCTCGATCTTGACCGGGTCCTCCTGGTCGGTCCACTTCCACCGGCGCACCAGGCGCTGGAAGTGGGTGTCGACGGTGATCCCGGGGACCCCGAAGGCGTTGCCGAGCACCACGAACGCCGTCTTACGGCCGACGCCGGGCAGACTGACCAGGTCTTTCAGCGTCCCGGGCACCTCACCGCCGAAGTCGTCCCGCAGGGCCTTGGAGAGCCCCATGATCGACTTGGTCTTGGCGCGGAAGAAGCCGGTGGGCCGGATCAGCTCCTCGACCTTCTCCGGCACGGCGGCGGCCAGGTCCTCGGGGGTGGGGTACGCGGCGAAGAGGGCCGGGGTCGTCTGGTTGACCCGCAGATCCGTGGTCTGCGCCGACAGGACCGTGGCGATCAGCAGCTGGAACGGGTTCTCGAAGTCGAGCTCGGGGTGGGCGTAGGGATAGACCTCGGCGAGCTCGCGGTTGATCCGGCGGGCGCGGCGGACCATGGCCAGCCGGGACTCCGGTTTGCCTGCTTTTCTCCTTTTGCCCGGACCGGGCGACGCGTGTTCGCCCACAGCGGAATCCTGCTTCCCGGACACGCTTCCCGCCCTCTCGGCCTGCACTCTCACCGGCGACTTGGACACCCGGCCAGCCTAAGCGCCCCCACCGACATCCGCGCCGGTCCCCGGGAATCACGACCCAATCGGGCCCCTGCCGCACGGATGGACGCGCCCGTACGTCAAACTTGTTGTGATTGATCGCACGATTGTTTACTACCGGGGTCCGTATCCCCGACGATGCCGCCGCGGGACACCGTGTCCCCAGGACAGAGCAGCAGGGTCCGGCATCATGGGGGACTGTGTCCCCTGAGCAGGTCGACAAGGAGAGAACTCGTGGACGACGTTCTGCGGCGCGCCCCGCTCTTCGCGGCGCTCGACGACGAGCAGGCCGCGGAGCTGCGCGCCTCGATGAGTGAAGCGACGCTCGCCCGTGGCGACGCGCTCTTCCACGAGGGCGACCCCGGCGACCGCCTCTATGTGGTGACGGAGGGCAAGGTCAAGCTCCACCGCACGTCCCCCGACGGCCGCGAGAACATGCTCGCCGTCCTCGGCCCGGGCGAGCTGATCGGTGAGCTGTCCCTCTTCGACCCGGGCCCGCGCACGGCGACCGCCACCGCGCTCACCGAGGTCAAGCTGCTCGGCCTCGGCCACGGCGACCTCCAGCCCTGGCTGAACGTCCGCCCCGAGGTGGCCACCGCGCTGCTGCGCGCCGTCGCGCGCCGGCTCCGCAAGACCAACGACCAGATGTCCGACCTGGTCTTCTCCGATGTGCCGGGCCGTGTCGCCCGGGCGCTCCTCGACCTGTCGCGCCGCTTCGGCGTGCAGTCGGAGGAGGGCATCCACGTCGTGCACGACCTCACCCAGGAGGAGCTGGCCCAGCTGGTGGGCGCTTCCCGGGAGACCGTGAACAAGGCGCTGGCCGACTTCGCCCAGCGCGGCTGGCTCCGGCTGGAGGCCCGCGCGGTCATCCTGCTGGACGTCGAGCGCCTGGCGAAGCGCTCGCGCTGACGGCGCGCTCCGCCGCACCGACGAACGCCGAAGGGGCCGGGGCCGGGGCCTTTCACGAGCGCAGGCGGTCCCGGGCCGTCCGGGGCGGCCCGCGCCGGACCCGGGCCCGTCCGGGGCACCCCTTCGCGCGCCCGGACGGGCCCGGGGCATGCCCGGCGGGCTCAGTTCCTGGTGCCGTCCACGATCAGCGGGTTGGATGCGCCGCCGCCGCAGGGCACCGCGTACACCGGGTGCTTGGCGGCCGCCTCCTTGAACGCCTCGATGCACTGGTTCGCCAGCACCTTGTCGCTCAGCGAGTCGTTGAGGACCCGGTTAGCCCGGGCGATGCCCTCCGCCTCGATGCGCCGGCGCTCGGCCTCCGCCTTCGCGGTACGCGCCGCCTCGGTCGCCCGCTCGGTGGCCTGCTCCTGCTGGATCTTGCGGTCGATCTGCGTCTGGAGCTGCTCCGAGGGCTTCACATTGCGCAGGTTCACCGTGGTGACGGCGATACCGCGGGGCGCCAGGCGCTCCTTGATCAGGTCGGCGATCTCGGCGTTGATCTTCTCGCGCGCGGAGGTGTAGCCCTCCTCGCTGGTGTGGCGGGCGAAGACGTTCCGGACGATCTCCCGGCTGTCCGGGAACACCAGCCGCTGCTGGATCGCCTCCTCGCTGCCCGCGAGCCGGTACAGCTCCACCGCCCGGGCCGGCGTGACCGCCCACTTCACCGTGACCTCGGCGTACATGACACCGCCCTGGGAGGAACGGACCTCGACGACGTCCTTGTCGGACAGGTTGAGGTCCACCGGGCGGGTGGAGAAGGTCGTGACGTTGGTGAAGGGCGAGGTGACGTTCACCCCGGAGGTCATGGGGGCGCCGACCTTGCCGAAGGTGACCGGCACCCCGACCTCGTAGGCGCTGACCACATGGACGCAGCTGGCCACACCCGCGAAGAGCCCGGCGATCAGCGCGCCGAGCGCCCCGAGCCGCAGCCCCTTGGTGTCCGAGCCGCGGGCGACGAGATACAGCACGGCGGCGGTGATGAGCAGGATGACGAACAGGACGAACAAGGAAACCCCCCGTGGACGGCTGTCGCGGCCTCGCGCGGAACGCGCCGCGCCGCGCGCAACAGGACACGCCGGACGGGCCCGGACAGTTCCCGTGCACCGGGAACGGATCGGCGGCCGGGCCCGCGCCCCCGGGTCGGGCCCCGCGCGCCCTCGGATCAGGACCGGCGCCGAACCGGGCCGACCAAGTGCCCGAGGTCAGGCCCGGTCGTCGTCGATCAGACCGTGCTCGCGCAGGTACTGGAGCTGGGCGCGCACCGAGAGCTCGGCCGCCGGCCAGAGCGAGCGGTCCACGTCCGCGTAGACATGGGCGACGACCTCGGGCGCGGTGGTGATCCCGTTCTCGACCGCCGTCTCCACCTGCGCGAGCCGGCCGGCCCGGTGCGCGAGGTAGAACTCGACCGCGCCCTGGGCGTCGTCCAGGACGGGTCCGTGGCCGGGCAGCACCGTGGCCACCCCGTCGTCGACGGTGAGCGAGCGCAGCCGCCGCAGCGAGTCGAGGTAGTCGCCGAGCCGCCCCTCCGGGTGCGCGACGACGGTCGTGCCCCGGCCGAGGACGGTGTCCCCGGTGAGCACCGCGCGGTCGGCGGGGAGGTGGAAGCTGAGCGAGTCGGCGGTGTGGCCGGGGGTCGGGACGATCCGCAGCTCCAGGCCGCCGGTGGTGACCACGTCCCCCGCCGCGAGGCCCTCGTCGCCCAGCCGCAGGGCGGGGTCGAGGGCGCGCACCCGGGTGCCGGTCAGCTCGGCGAAGCGGCCCGCGCCCTCCGCGTGGTCGGCGTGGCCGTGTGTGAGCAGGGTGAGGCCGACCCGCCGGCCCCCGGCCTCGACGGCGTCGATCACGGCCCGCAGGTGCTCCTCGTGGAGCGGCCCCGGGTCCACGACCACGGCCAGCGCGGAGTCCGGTTCCGCGACGATCCAGGTGTTGGTGCCGTCCAGGGTCATCGCGGACGGGTTGGGCGCCAGGACGTTGACCGTGCGGGTGGTGGCCGGACCGGAGAGCACCCCTCCGCGGGGCTGACCGGGCAGGGCCGCGGCGTCGGTCATCGCGGGCCTCCCCCCGGGACGTGCTTGGTGAACTCCTCGTGCCCCGGCCAGCTGAGCACGACCTCGCCGCCCACCAGTTCCGCCCGTGCCAGAACGGGCGCGAGGTCGCGGGCGGCCGAGCCCGCGAGGGAGTCGGCGGCGCTGCCGTACGCCTCCAGGGTGCGCAGGGTGGCGATCGTCGGGGGCATCATCAGCAGCTCGCCCTTGTCGTAGCCGGCGGTCGCCTCGGCCGGGCGGATCCACACCGTGCGGTCGGCCTCGGTGGAGGCGTTGCGGGTGCGCTGGCCCTCGGGGAGGGCGGCCACGAAGAACCAGGTGTCGTAGCGGCGCGGCTCGAACTCGGGCGTGATCCAGCGGGCCCAGGCGCCGAGCAGGTCGGAGCGGAGCACCAGCTCCCGGCGCTCCAGGAACTGCGCGAAGGACAGCTCCCGGTCGACCAGGGCCCGCCGGTCCGCCTCCCAGTCGGCGCCGGTGGTGTCGCCGACGACGGTCTCCGGGGTGGGCCCGGCGAGCAGGACGCCCGCCTCCTCGTAGGTCTCGCGCACGGCCGCGCAGACGACGGCCTGCGCGACGGCGGTGTCCTCGGTGCCCAGGCGCTCGGCCCAGCGGTCCAGGGAGGGGCCCGCCCAGCGGACCGGCCGGTCGTCGCGCGGGTCCACACCGCCGCCCGGGTAGGCGTAGGCACCGCCGGCGAAGGCCATCGAGGTGCGGCGGCGCAGCATGTGGACAGCGGGGCCGTCGGCGCCGTCGCGCAGCAGCATCACGGTGGCGGCGCGCTTGGGGGCCGCCGGGGTGAGCTCGCCGGCCGCGAGGGCGCGGATGCGGTCGGGCCATTCCGGTGGGTACCACTGACCATTGGACATGGCCGGATGCTATGCGTTCCCGCGTGGATGTTCGAGGGCTGGCCGAAACGCCCCGCACCCGGCACGGACGGCCGGGTGCGGGGCGCTTCGGTGTGATCAGTCACGATCGATACCGGACGAGTCCGGTCCGGATCAGTCCTGGACGAGTTCGACCTGGATCTCGACCTCGACGGGGGCGTCGAGCGGCAGCACCGCGACGCCCACCGCGCTGCGGGCGTGCACGCCCTTGTCGCCGAGGACCTCGCCCAGCAGCTCGCTCGCGCCGTTGAGGACACCGGGCTGCCCGGTGAAGTCCGCGGCGGAGGCGACGAATCCGGTGACCTTCACGACCCGCGCGATGCGGTCCAGGTCGCCGGTCACCGACTTCACGGCGGCCAGCGCGTTCAGCGCGCAGGTCCGCGCCAGGCCCCTGGCCTCCTCGGCCGTGACCTCGGCGCCCACCTTGCCGGTCACCGGAAGCTTGCCGTCCACCATCGGGAGCTGGCCCGCGGTGTAGACGTAGGCGCCCGAGACCACCGCCGGCTGGTAGGCGGCGAGCGGCGGCACGACGGCCGGCAGGGTCAGGCCCAGCTCGGCGAGCCGGCTCTCGACGGCCCCGCTCACGGCCTGGGCCGCTTCAGGTAGGCCACGAGCTGCTCGGGGTTGGGCCCGGGCACGACCTGGACGAGCTCCCAGCCGTCCTCGCCCCAGGTGTCCAGAATCTGCTTCGTCGCGTGCACGAGAAGGGGCACGGTCGCGTATTCCCACTTGGTCATGGTGCCGACTGTAGCCGCCCCGGACCGGGGTCCGGTGACGCGGCCCGGGCAGCCCCTCCCGGCCCGGTGCCGCGTGCCGTCACGGGGTACCGGGGAACGCGTCACGGGGCGCGCCCGGACACAGCGGGTGGGCGGGCACGTGCGTAGGCCACGCCTTCACTGGTTAGGCTCGAATACGTGAGCAGGCTCCAGGTCGTCAGTGGCAAGGGCGGTACCGGTAAGACCACGGTGGCCGCCGCTCTCGCGCTCGCCCTCGCGACCGAGGGGAAGCGGACCCTCCTCGTCGAGGTGGAGGGCAGGCAGGGCATCGCCCAGCTCTTCGAGACGGAGGCGCTGCCCTACGAGGAGCGCAAGATCGCCGTCTCCTCGGGCGGCGGCGAGGTGTTCGCGCTGGCCATCGACGCGGAACGCGCCCTCCTCGACTACCTCCAGATGTTCTACAAGCTGGGGTCCGCGGGCCGCGCCCTCAAGAAGCTCGGCGCGATCGACTTCGCCACCACCATCGCCCCCGGTGTCCGGGACGTGCTGCTGACCGGCAAGGCGTGCGAGGCCGTCCGCCGCCGGGACAAACGCGGGCGGTACGTCTACGACTACGTGGTCATGGACGCGCCGCCCACCGGCCGCATCACCCGCTTCCTGAACGTGAACGACGAGGTCGCCGGGCTGGCGCGGATCGGCCCGATACACAACCAGGCCCAGGCGGTGATGGGGGTGCTCAAGTCCCCCCAGACGGCGGTCCATCTGGTGACCCTGCTGGAGGAGATGCCCGTCCAGGAGACCGCGGACGGCGTCGCGGAGCTGCGCGCGGCGGAGCTTCCCGTGGGCAAGGTGATCGTGAACATGGTCCGCCCCCACCTCCTCGACGAGGAGGCCCTGCGCGACGCCTCGGCGGGCCGCCGCAAGGCGATCGCCGCCTCGCTCGCCTCGGCGGGGGTCCCGGGCGGGGCCCGGCTGGTGCCGCCGCTGCTGGAGCAGGCCGCGGAGCACGCGCAGCGGGTCGAGCTGGAGCGGGCGCAGCGCGGGGTGCTGACCGGGCTGGGGCTCGACGCGTACGAACTGCCCCTGCTCAGCGAGGGAGTGGAGCTGGCCGGGCTCTACCAACTGGCCAAGGAACTGCGCAAGCAAGGGGCGGGCTCATGACCCTGGACACGGCGGCGCGGCTGGAGGTCGATCCCCTGATCGACGATCCGGCGACCCGGATCATCGTGTGCTGCGGTGCGGGCGGGGTCGGGAAGACGACCACCGCGGCGGCGCTGGGGGTGCGCGCCGCCGAACGGGGCCGGAAGGTCGTGGTCCTGACCATCGACCCGGCCCGGCGGCTGGCGCAGTCCATGGGCATCGACTCCCTCGACAACACCCCGCGCCGGGTCACCGGCATCGAGAGCGCGAACGGAGCCGGGGGCGGGGAGGGCGGCGAGGGCGAACTCCACGCGATGATGCTCGACATGAAGCGCACCTTCGACGAGATCGTCGAGGCGCACGCGGACGCGGACCGGGCCCGAGCCATCCTGGAGAACCCCTTCTACCAGTCCCTGTCCGCCGGTTTCGCCGGCACGCAGGAGTACATGGCCATGGAGAAGCTGGGCCAGCTCCGCGCGCGGGACGAGTGGGACCTGATCATCGTCGACACCCCGCCGTCGCGTTCGGCCCTGGACTTCCTGGACGCGCCGGGGCGGCTCGGCTCCTTCCTGGACGGCACGTTCATCAAGGTGCTGATGGCCCCGGCGAAGGTCGGCGGCCGGGCCGGGATGAAGTTCCTCAACGTCGGCATGTCGATGATGACCGGGACCCTCGGCAAGCTGCTGGGCGGCCAGTTCCTGCGGGACGTGCAGACCTTCGTGGCCGCCATGGACACGATGTTCGGCGGCTTCCGCACCCGGGCGGACGCCACGTACCGGCTGCTCCAGGCGCCGGGCACGGCCTTCGTGGTGGTCGCGGCGCCGGAGCGGGACGCGCTGCGGGAGGCGGCGTACTTCGTGGAACGGCTGGCGGCCGAGGACATGCCCCTGGCCGGCCTGGTCCTCAACCGGGTGCACGGCAGCGGGGCGGCCTCGCTCTCCGCGGAGCGGGCGCTCGCGGCCGCCGAAAATCTTGACGACAATCTCGACGGCGGCGGCATTGTGGATCAGGGCGACGGGAATGCTGGTGTTCGTGACGCCGCGTCCGTCTCTCCCGAATCCCCGGCCGCGGACCACTCCCCCGAACTCGCGGCCCCGGCCCCCGCGACGGACGACCCGACCGCCCGCCACCTGACCGCCGGTCTGCTGCGCCTGCACGCCGAGCGGATGCAGATGCTCGCGCGCGAGCGGCGCACGCGTGACCGCTTCACGGCGCTCCATCCGGAGGTGGCGGTCGCCGAGGTCCCGGCCCTGCCCGGTGACGTCCACGACCTCGCGGGTCTGCGCGCGATCGGCGACCGGCTGGCTACGGCGTCCTCCGCGCTGGGCTGAGCCCGGGCGCGCTGCGGGATACAGGCGCGGGGATACAGGCGGGGATCAGCCCGCCGCCGCGTACTCCTCGTACGTCTCGTCGTCGTCGAGGCCGACCGGCAGGATGCCGGCGCTGCGCTCGTACTCGGTGCGCGCGGTCTCCAGCAGCCGGCGCCAGGAGGTGACCGTGGGGCGCCTGCGCAGCAGAGCGCGCCGCTCCCGTTCCGTCATCCCTCCCCAGACGCCGAACTCGACGCGGTTGTCGAGCGCGTCGGCCAGGCACTCGGTCCGCACCGGACACCCCGTGCACACCGCCTTGGCCCTGTTCTGCGCTGCCCCTTGTACGAACAGTTCATCCGGATCCGTCGTGCGGCAGGCTGCCTGCGCACTCCAGTCGGTAACCCAGCCCATGCCGGTGCCGTCCTCTCCCGAATCGAGGCTCCCCCACGGCGGCAGCGGCATATTCACCGCTGCCAGTTGAGGACGTTACGGAAGGCGGGAACAGCGCAACACCCCCGCGGGGCCCAATCTTGAATGGCCCGAACGGACTATGCGTACGCGGCAGATCACCCAGGGGAGTGACCTGCGGACATACCGCGACATAGCAGACACATCCGTCACTTCACCTGCACTGGCGGGGACTTCAGGGACGCCAGTGACGCATTCGGACATGACTCCGCCGGATTCGGGTACAGCGGAGTCTGTCGGCGATGTGAGGCGAAACCGCACTGCTGTGACAGTTGAGAGCAGCTTAGGCCAATGCCTTTGCGCCTGTCCGGCGAATGAGAACGTAGGCTGCACCCATGCCAAACAAGCGCTCGGGCGGCGGTCTGACCGGGACCCAGCAGGCCGCCAAGTTCCTCGGTGTCAGCGTGCTCGCCGGAGCGGTGCTGGCGGGCATCGCCCTGCCCGCCGCCGGCGCGCTGGGACTCGCGGCCAAGGGGACCGTCGAGGGATTCGACGAGATCCCCTCGAACCTCAAGACCCCGCCGCTGAGTCAGCGCACCACGATCCTCGACAGCGAGGGCGGGCAGATCGCCACGGTCTACTCCCGCGACCGCACGGTGGTCCCCCTCAAGGACATCGCGCCGACCATGCAGAAGGCGATCGTCGCGATCGAGGACGCCCGCTTCTACGAGCACGGCGCCGTGGACCTCAAGGGCGTGCTCCGCGCGCTGAACAAGAACGCGCAGGCGGGCGGGGTGTCCGAGGGCGCCTCCACGCTGACCCAGCAGTACGTGAAGAACGTCTTCGTCGAGGAGGCCGGCGACGACCCCGAGAAGGTCGCCCAGGCCACCCAGCAGACGCTCGGCCGCAAGATCCGCGAGCTGAAGTACGCGATCCAGGTCGAGGAGGAGCTCGGCAAGAAGAAGATCCTGGAGAACTACCTCAACATCACGTTCTTCGGGCAGCAGGCGTACGGGGTCGAGGCCGCGTCCCAGCGGTACTTCTCCAAGCGCGCCAAGGACCTGAAGCTGGAGGAGTCGGCGCTGCTGGCCGGCCTCGTCCAGTCGCCGAGCCGCTTCGACCCGGTCAACGACAACGAGGAAGCCACCAAGCGCCGCGACATCGTGCTCCAGCGCATGGCCGACGTCCACGACATCTCCCAGGAGGAGGCGGACAAGGCCAAGGCGACGCCGATCGCGCTCAAGGTCAGCAAGCCCAAGAACGGCTGCATCACCGCCGTCAAGGGCTCCGGCTTCTTCTGCGACTACGTCCGCAAGACGATCCTCAACGACCCCGTCTTCGGCAAGACGGAGGAGGAGCGCTCCAAGCTCTGGAACCTGGGCGGCCTGACCATCCGGACCACCCTGAGCCCGCGCGCCCAGGCCGCGGCCAACGAGGCGGCCACCGCCAAGGTCAACAAGACCGACGGCGTCGCGGCGGCCGTGGTCCAGGTGCAGCCGGGCACCGGCAAGATCCTCTCCATGGGCCAGTCCCGCCCCTACGGCCTGGACCAGAAGCAGAACGAGACGGTGCTCAACCTCTCGGTCGGCGGCAAGATGGGCGGCACGACGTACGGCTTCCAGGTCGGCTCGACCTTCAAGCCGATCACGGCGGCGGCGGCGCTGGAGAAGGGCATCAGCCCGGCCCAGACCTTCTCCAGCCCGTGGAAGATCTCCGTCCCGATGGCCTCGTACCGCACCTGCGACGGGGGCCCGGCGGGCGGCGGCCAGTGGGACCTCCAGAACGAGCTGCAGTCCGAGGCCGGCAGCTGGGACATGAGCAGCGCGCTCGGCAAGTCCATCAACACCTACTTCGCCAACCTGGAGCAGATGGCCGGTCTCTGCGAGACGGTCGAGCTGGCCCGGAAGATGGGCTACGAGCGCGAGTTGGGCAAGAAGCTCAAGGAACTTCCCTCGATCACCCTGGGCGGCCAGGAGAGCACCCCGCTCGACATGGCGGCCGTCTACGCCACCTTCGCCAACCGGGGCACCTACTGCACCCCGGTCGCGATCGAGACCGTCACCGACGCCAACGGCAAGCGGATCAAGGTGCCCGGCTCGCAGTGCTCCCAGGCGATGAGCGAGCAGACCGCCGACTCGATCAACCAGATGCTCAAGGGCGTGGTCGAGGACGGCACCGGCGTCCAGGCCGGTCTCCAGGACCGCGACAACGCGGGCAAGACCGGTACCACCAACGACCGCAAGGACGCCTGGTTCGTCGGCTACACCCCGAACCTCTCCACGGCGGTGTGGGTCGGTGACGACGTCGGCGAGAAGCAGTCGATGTTCAACATCACCATCGGCGGCCAGTACTACCCCAAGGTCTGCGGCGGCTGCCTGCCCGGCCCGATCTGGAAGATCGCGATGACGGGCGCGCTCGACGCCTCCGAGACCCCCGGCTTCAACCCCGTCTCCATCCCGCGCGGGAACGACAAGGAGAAGGACGAGAAGAAGCGCGACCGGAACCGCGACCGTGACCGGGGCGACGAGGACCGCGGCCGGGGCGACGACAAGCCCGGCGACGGGCCCATCCCGGGCATCAGCATCCCACCGGACCTGATCGGCGGCGGCGCCAACCGCGGGCAGGACGGCGGGGGCGGCGGCAACTGGCCGTAGGGTGCGAGGGCGAATCGACGTATGAGTGAGGGGGACCCGGCCGGCCGGGTCCCCCTCACTCATACGTCCTCACTCGTGCGTCGCGTCCCCTGTACCGGGGTCGCGGGCCTGCGGCCTGCCGGGGCCGCGAGCCCGCCGGGCCGTCGGGCCGTCGGGCCGTCGGGCTAGCCCGCCAGGAGCCGCTTCACCGCGGCGGCCACCCGGCCGCCCTCCGCGCGCCCGGCCACCTTCGGGTTCACGATCTTCATCACGGCGCCCATGGCCCGGGGGCCCTCCGCGCCCGCGGACCTGGCCTCCTCGACGGCCCCCGCCACGATCCCGTGGAGCTCGTCGTCCGTGAGCTGCTGCGGCAGGTAGGCGTCGAGGATCACGCCCTCCGCCTTCTCCCGCTCGGCCTGCTCGGCGCGGCCGCCCTGGGCGAAGGCGTCGGCCGCCTCGCGGCGCTTCTTCGCCTCCTTGGCGATCACCTTCTGCACCTCGTCGTCGGAGAGTTCACGGGCGGTCTTGCCCGAGACCTCCTCCTTGGTGATCGCGGCGAGGGTCAGCCGGAGCGTCGAGGAACGCAGTTCGTCGCGCGCCCTGATCGCCTCGGTGAGGTCTTCCTGCAGCTTGGACTTGAGCGTGGTCATACGGACAAGTGTGTCAGGTGCCGGGTGCCCGACGCCCGCCAATTCGGCCGCGGGCCCGCGAGGCCACCGCTCCCCCGCACCCGCCGGGTCTGCGACGATGGGCGCATGCGCGCACGCTACGGGACCCCCCTGAAAATCACCGCAGGAATCACGGCAGTCGGCGCGGCCGGTCTCGCCTACGCCGCCGGGTTCGAGGCCCGCTCCTTCCGGCTCCGCCGGACCACCGTGCCGGTCCTGCCGCGCGGCATGCGGCCCCTGCGCGTCCTCCAGGTCTCCGACATCCACATGGTGAGCGGCCAGCGCAAGAAGCGGGCCTGGCTGCAGTCCCTGGCCGGGCTGCGCCCCGACTTCGTGGTCAACACGGGCGACAACCTCTCCGACCCGGAGGGCGTCCCCGAGGTCATGGACGCGCTCGGGCCCCTGCTGGAGTACCCGGGGGTCTACGTCTTCGGCTCCAACGACTACTACGGCCCGAAGCTGCGCAACCCGGCCCGCTACCTGCTGGAGAAGGTCCAGGGACGCCACGGCCTCAACGGCAACCCGCCCGCGGTCGGCGCCGTCCACAACCCGTGGGAGGAGATCCGCGACGGCTTCGACGCCGCCGGCTGGCTGGACCTCACCAACACACGCGGCCGGCTGAAGCTGGACGGCTACGAGCTCGCGTTCACCGGCCTCGACGACCCGCACATCAAGCGGGACCGCTACGACCTGGTGGCCGGCGGCCCCGAGAAGGACGCGGACCTGTCCCTTGCCGTGGTGCACGCGCCATACCTGCGCAGCCTGGACGCCTTCACCGCCGACGGCTACCCCCTGATCCTCGCGGGCCACACCCACGGCGGGCAGCTCTGCATCCCCTTCTACGGAGCCCTCGTCACCAACTGCGACCTGGACACGGACCGCGTGAAGGGCCTCTCCCGGCACACCGCGGAGGGCAGCACCGCCTACCTCCACGTCTCGGCCGGCTGCGGCACCAACCGCTACACCCCGGTCCGCTTCGCCTGCCCCCCTGAGGCCACCCTCCTGACCCTGGTCCCCCGCCCCTGACCAGGCCCGTCACCCCTCCCGAAACCGGATTTCGCCTCCGGGCGCGGGTGGGCTAAAGTAAACGACGTCGCCGAGACAGCGGGCGACATCGGGGTGTGGCGCAGCTTGGTAGCGCGCTTCGTTCGGGACGAAGAGGTCGTGGGTTCAAATCCCGCCACCCCGACAGTGGAACATCAGGTGAGGCACCTACGGTTTTTCGTAGGTGCCTCACCTGTTTTGTGCCGGCCGAGCCCCACTTCCGTGAGGCCGACGACGAACAGTCCCCGTGCCGTGCCGATGTTCGCGGCACTCCAACGCGGCTCCACGCGACCCTTCTCGCCGCGGCTCCGGGTCCGTCGACCGTGCGGCACCCCTTTCTCCAGGTTTCATGAATCCCGCGGCCCTGCCGCGCGTGCACGCCGTCCCGTTGTCGTGCGGCGCGGACGGGGGCGCAGCGCCAACGGTCCGGCGGCAGGCGGATCGATACTGCCGATGTGCACCCCGAACGCCTGTACCTGAGCTTTGACCACATTCAGCCACTCTCGTCGGGTCGTCCGGGCTGCCGGAACGGCTTCGGGGCGGGTCCGGGGAGGGGGAGGGTCCGGGTGTGACGGGGCGGGTCCCCGATGGGGGGGACCCCTGGAGCACTCCCGGGCCGCTGACCGGTTTTCGGCTCCGTTTCCGCCGGTCACGGGAAGATCTTGGCCAGTTCTCCGGGAGGGACGACACATGATCGACGATCTGTACCGGACGTGCGGGCGGCCGACCCGTTCAGGGAGCCCGTGCCGGATCCGGATCTCAGGGTCGGACGTGGCCTGCGGCACACACGCCACGGAGCACGACAAAGAGATCGCGGAGGCCCATCGCCGCGGATGGCGGGAGGGCTGGGACTCGGGGCACGAGAACGCGACCTACCTCTCCCGGGCGGAGGTCGAGCGCCTTGAGCGCCGAGTGGTGGCGCTGGAGCAGCAGCTGGGCGAGGTGCGGCGCGAGCGGGCGGTCGCGGATGGTCATGTCGTGCGGCGGGAGCCGGCGTCCGGCGAGTAGGGCGGCGGCCAGGTCCGGGTGGCGCCCGCCGGGGCTCCACAGCGGAGCCCCGCATACCGTGCGCCGAACGGGTGAACGCGGAGATTGTCGGGCGGACCGGGAACCCGACCGGGGGGGCGGGTCGTTGGCTCGGTTGGGCAAAGAAATCGTCAAGTGGCGTGGCCCGCGCCGGATTGCGCAGGGATTTCGATGGGTGTCAGCCTTTCCAAGGGCGGCAATGTCTCGCTGAGCAAGGAGGCCCCTGGCCTGACCGCGGTCATCGTGGGTCTGGGCTGGGACGTACGGACCACCACCGGCACGGACTTCGACCTCGACGCCAGCGCGCTGCTGGTCGACGCCAACGGCAAGGTCCTCAGCGACCAGCACTTCGTCTTCTTCAACAACCTCAAGAGTCCGGACGCCTCCGTCGAGCACACGGGCGACAACCTCACGGGTGAGGGCGAGGGCGACGACGAGCAGATCAAGGTCAACCTGGCGGGTGTCGCCGCCGAGGTCGACAAGATCGTGTTCCCGGTCTCCATCCACGAGGGTGAGAGCCGCAGCCAGTCCTTCGGCCAGGTGCGCAACGCGTTCATCCGCGTCGTCAACCAGGCCGGTGGGGCCGAGCTGGCGCGCTACGACCTCTCGGAGGACGCCTCCACCGAGACCGCGATGGTCTTCGGTGAGCTCTACCGCAGCGGTGCGGAGTGGAAGTTCCGCGCGGTGGGCCAGGGTTACGCCTCCGGCCTGCGCGGCATCGCGCAGGACTTCGGCGTCAACATCTGACGTACGTACGTCAGTGAGCAACTGACGTACGGCGGACGGCAGTCGGCCGGCGGTGGCCGGCCGGCAGCCGTCGGCCCGGACGCCACCGGCCGGGCCGCTGCGAACCGCTCCGGTGTCAGAGTTCGCTGTCCGGCCAGTCCAGCAGCCGGGCGCCGATCGCGGCCGTCTGGAGGGTGAAGCGGTGCCGCGGGTCCGCCGGGTCGGCGCCGGTGAGCCGGTGGATGCGGTCCAGGCGGTAAGTGAGGGCGCGGACGCTCAGGTTGAGGCGGCGGGCCGCCTGGGCGGAGACGCACCCCGCGTCGAAGTAGGCGTGCAGCGTGTCCAGAAGGGGCCTCGCCCCTCCCCTGGCGTCACGCAGCGGGCCGAGTGTGTTGCGGACGAGGTCGGACATCGCCTCGCGGTCCCGGGCGAGGACGGGGTACACGAGCAGGTCCGCCGCGTAGAGGACGGGCTCGTCGAGGTCCATGCGCTGCGCCAGGTCGAGGGCGTTCAGGGCCTCCTCGTAGGAGCGGACCACGCCGCCGGGTCCCGAGTGGGGCCGTCCGACCGCGGCCCGGCCGCCGGCGGTGGCCGCGTACGCCTGCTTGGCGAAGTAGCGGACGACGTCGTCCTGGTTGCCCGGGACGATGCAGATCAGCCGGTCGTCCTTGGTGGTGAGCAGGATCCGGCGGTCCCCGAAGCGGGCGAAGAGGGCGGCTTCGACCGTGCGGGTCACGAAGTGGGTGTCGTCGTAGGGTTCGGGCCCCTCGGCCACGCCGACGGAGTGGTCGTGGGCGAGCCGCAGCCCGAAGCGCTCGGCGCGCTGGGCCATGCGGGCGGGGTCGGACCGGCCGTGCAGCAGGTCGTCGATGAACTCCCGGCGTGCGGCCTCCTCCTTGCGGACGGCGAGGCGCTGGGCGCGCTCGTAACCGCCGGCGAACGCGTCCACGGCCTGCTCGACCGCGGCCAGCACGCTGTCCGGGGCCGTGGTGTCGGGCCAGTTGGCCCGGGTCGCGGCGAGATGGGCGATCACCAGGGAGCGGAGTCCCCGGCCCGCTTCCGCCGCCTGTTCACCGAGTGACCGGCGCCCCTCCAACTCGTCCCGGGTGAGCCGCCGTCCGGTCTTTCCGACCTCGGCCAGGATCTCCGCGTACCCCTCGACGTAGGTGTCCGTCGCCTCCGGTGTCGCCACTGTTTCCTCCCCCGTCCACCCCGTCCGGGCGGCCGTATCGGGCGCTGCCCGACGGGCCGACCCGGCATTAAGAACGCGTTAAGACTGCCGGAATCCGGCAATGCGAGCAAGTCCGTGTACCTGGCACGATGGGAGCGCACCGAGGCAAGGGGATGCCACGGGTGCCGCTTGGCGGCAATGAGCGAACGGGGGTCGGAACGGTGAACGAATTCCTCTCGGCCGTGGCCGGCTTTCCCACCGCGCTGTTCAGCGCCGCTCTCGTCGTGGTCCTGGTCTTCTGGCTGCTGGTGGCCGCCGGCGGCGCGTCGCAGGACATGTTCGACTCCGACGCCGACACGGCGTGGTTCGGCTCCGCCGGTCTCGGCGGTGTCCCGGTGACCGTCGCCGTGTCACTGTTCGTCGTCCTTGCCTGGTTCACCTCCGTCACCGGTTCCCTGCTGCTGCGCGGGTCCGGACTCACCGGGGTGCCGTACGCGGTCGTCGCCTGCGCGGTGCTCGCCGCCGCGGTGTTCGTCCCCTGGAGAGCCACCCGGCGCCTGGTGCGCGGTCTGGCCAAACTGTTCCCTGACGAACCCGGGCCGTCCCGCCAGGACTTCATCGGCATGACGTGCACCATCCGCACCGGGCGGGTGGACGCGCACTTCGGCCAGGCCGAGGTCCGGGCCAGGGACGGCTCCACCGCCGTCGTCCAGGTGCGGCAACTGCCGGGCGAGGGCCCGGGTCCGGACGGACCGAGCCTCGTCGCCGGCTCCACGGGACTGCTGTTCGCGTTCGACGACGACGGCGAGTTCTTCTGGGTCGCGCCGTTCTCCGCCCTCGGCGAACTGCCGGACGCCGGCCACCCGACAGCCGCCTGACGACCGCCTGACGACCGGCCGACGGCTGACTGGCAGGGACCTGGCGCCCACCGGCGGCCGTGCCGCCGGCCGTCCGAGCAGCCGGAACCCGGCAACCGACACCGGCCAACCACCACAGGACGCGGCGCGTCCCGGTCCGCCCTGCGCGGATCCGGGGCCCGAGCGGCGCGGCCCCACTCCGGCCCGCCGGTGCACCCGCGCCGCCGCCCGTCCGTGACCACGACCGCCCGATCGGTCGCGCTCACGGACAGACGGCGGAGCCCGGTCCACCGGCGGCCGGGGACGGCCGGACCGCCACCACGGTGCGCCCCGCCCGCTGAACCCGCTCACCTCACCAAGGACTTCCGAGGACTCTCATGGACTCCATCACCATGGGCATCGGCGTGCTGATCGCCGCCGTCCTGCTCATCGCCTTCTGCCTGCTGCTCGTCGTCACCCGGCTCTTCCGCAAGGTCGAACAGGGCAAGGCCCTGATCGTCTCCAAGATGCGGAAGGTCGACGTCACCTTCACCGGGCAGGTCGTGCTGCCGGTGCTCCACAAGGCCGAGGTCATGGACATCTCGGTGAAGACCATCGACATCACCCGCGCCGGCCGCGACGGCCTGATCTGCCGCGACAACATCCGCGCCGACATCCGGATCTCGTTCTTCGTCCGCGTCAACAAGACGGTGGAGGACGTCATCAAGGTGGCACAGGCCATCGGCACCGCCCGGGCGAGCGACAAGGAGACCCTGCAGGAGCTGTTCAACGCCAAGTTCTCCGAGGCGCTGAAGACGGTCGGCAAGCAGATGGACTTCACCGACCTCTACACCAAGCGGGACGAGCTGCGCGACCGGATCATCCAGCTCATCGGCACCGACCTCAACGGCTACAGCCTCGAGGACGCGGCGATCGACTACCTGGAGCAGACCCCGCTCAAGCAGCTCGACCCGTCCAACGTCCTCGACGCGCAGGGCATCCGGAAGATCACCGAGCTGACGGCGGTCGAGCACGTGCGCACCAACGAGTTCCAGCGCACCGAGGAGAAGGAGATCACCCGCCAGAACGTGGACGCCCGCGAGGCGATCCTGGAGCTGGAGCGCCGGCAGGCGGACGCCGAGATCAAGCAGCGCCGCGAGATCGACACCGTGCGGGCCCGCGAGGAGGCCGAGACCGCCCGGGTGGTCGAGGAGGAGCGGCTGCGTGCGCAGAGCGCGTTCCTGCGCACCGAGGAGCAGTTGGGCGTCCAGCGGGAGAACCAGGCCCGTGAGGTGGCCGTGGCCGAGAAGAACCGCGAGCGGGTCATCGCCATCGAGAACGAGCGCATCGAGAAGGACCGGCTCCTGGAAGTCATCGCCCGGGAGCGGGAGACCGCGCTGACCAGGATCGCCGCCGACAAGGAGGTCGAGGCGGAGCGCCGGGAGATCGCCGAGGTCGTGCGGGAGCGGGTCGCCGTGGACCGGACGGTCGCCGAGCAGGAGGAGTCGATCAAGCGGCTGCGTGCCGTGGAGGAGGCCGAGCGGGAGCGGCAGGCGATCGTCATCGCGGCCGAGGCCGAGGCGCAGGAGAAGCTGGTCAAGGACATCAAGGCGGCGGAGGCCGCCGAACAGGCGGCCGTCCACCGCGCGGCCGAGGAGATCACGCTCGCCGAGGCGCGGGTGAAGTCCGCGGACCTGGACGCGCGCGCCAAGCAGCGTCTCGCGGAGGGCGTCCAGGCCGAGGCGGCCGCCGAAGGGCTCGCGGCCGTGCAGGTACGCGAGAAGGAGGCCGACGCGATCGAGCGCGCGGGCCGCGCGGAGGCCGAGGCCACCCAGGCCCGACTGCTCGCCGAGGCGGAGGGCGTCCGGGCCCAGGGCGCGGCGAGCGCGGCGGCCATCAGCGAGAAGCTGAAGGCGGAGGCCGCCGGGCTGACCGAGAAGGCGGCCGCGATGGCCGCCCTGGACGAGGCGTCGCGCGGGCACGAGGAGTACCGCCTGCGGCTGGAGGCGGAGAAGGACGTCCGCCTGGCCGGTCTGGACATGCAGCGCCAGGTCGCCGAGGCGCAGGCCACGGTGCTCGCCACGGGCCTGGAGAACGCGGACATCAGCATCGTCGGCGGCGAGTCGGCCTTCTTCGACCGGATCATGTCGTCGATCTCGCTCGGCAAGAGCGTGGACGCCTTCGTGAGCAACTCCGAGACGGCGCAGACCCTGGCGAAGCCGTGGCTGGACGGTTCGTCGAGCTTCACGGAGGACCTGACCTCGGTCCTCGGGAACGTGTCCACGGGCGATGTGCAGAACCTGACGGTGTCCGCCCTGCTGACCCGGCTGATGCGATCGGGCGGCGGCGCCGCCGGTGAACTGCGGCAGCTGATGAACGAGGTGGACCGTCTCGGCCTCTCCGACCTGTCCCTCACGGACCTGACCGGCCGGTCCCCGGCCGTCGAGCAGGCCCCCCTGAACGGCGCGCCGTCGTCCTGACGGCGCGCCCCGGCCCCGGTGCTGCCCGACGGGGGTGAGCAGCACCGGGGCCCTCCCACTGGGCCGGGCCCACGGATCCGTGGGCCCGGCCCGGGAGCAGCCCCGCCCGCCCGGAACCAGGTCCGGAAAGCCGGCGGAATCCGCCCGGAGCCAGGTCCGGAGCCAAGTCCGGAGCGAGGCCCGGAGCCAAGTCCGCAGCCAGGTCCGAAGGACGCGAGCGCAGGACAGGAAGCGAGCACATCAGATGACCACGCCCACCACCCGCCCCGCCGACGCGCGGTCCACCGGCCCCGGGGAGGAGTCCGGAGCGTACGAGGTGCTGCGTGACCGGCTCGGGGCCCAGGCCGCGGAACTCGCCCGGCGCGCCGGGGAGCTGAACGAGCGCCGGATCGAGACCTTCGGCTCCATGGAGCTGCGGCTCGCGGGGACGGAGAACCTGCGCACCGAGCATCCCGGGCTGCCGCAGGACCTCGCGGCCGTCGGCCCGTATCTGCTCTTCGGCTTCCGCGCGACCGCCACCGCCTCCCCGGCCGGGGAGGTCTCCGTCGCCGATGTGCTCACCCTGCACGACGCCGCGCTGGAGCGGCTGCCCGAGGACACCGTGCCCGGGCTGCTCGACGACCCCGCGTTCCGGCAGGAGTTCGAGGCGCTGCACCGCTACTACCGGGACGCCCAGCTGCTTCAGTTGCGGGTGCTGGACGGGAAGCTGCTGGCGGTGTTCCGGACCGGGCCCGGCGGCGGCCCGTCCGAGGGGCGCGGCGCCGACCGGACGGGCGACATCCGGGTGCTCCGCTGGGCCCTGGAGACGCCCGCCGGGGGCCCGGTCTCGGCCCGGTTCCTCGATGCCCGAGGGGAGCGCGACCATGTCTTCCCGCCCTCGCACGACATCGACTGGACGGCCGCGACCCGCGAGGACCACATCCTCGGCCGGCACCCCCATATCTCCGTCGGCGGCGAGCTGTTCGTCTCGACCGTGGGCGGTTCGCTGACCCTGAAGACCTCCGACGACACGGAGACCGCCGACGGCATCCACTCCGAGCCGGTCGACGAGCCCCTGCAGTCGCTGGCCGACGCCGAGGTGGCGTACGCGCGCGTCGGGCCGCTGATCCTGCTGCGCGTCCGCCCCTACAAGGAGACGCGCGACCGGCACTTCGTCTTCGCCACCACCACCCGCGAGGTCAGCCGGCTCGACGGCATCGGCCGGGCGTGCCTGCGGCTGCCGGACGACCAGGGCATCGTCTTCCCCGGCGGTTACTGCCTCGCCGCGACGGGATCGGCCCGCACCTTCGACCTCGACGAGGAACTGCTCGCCTCGCTGGTGTACGAACGGACGGTGCGCTCCCCCAACGGCGAGGACGTGCTGTACGCGTTCCGGTCGCCCGCCCGGGGACGCCTTCTGCTGCTGCCGTACAACGTGATCGGCAAGGGCGTGTCCACCCCGCTGACCGGCTCCGGCTACGCGCTCTTCGAGGACGGCCGTCTGCTGGTGCTGCGCTCCCGGGAGGACGAGCCCGCCCGGGTGCACCCGGTGCAGCTCTGGGAGTCGCCGTACGTCTCCGACACCTACGCGGCCGCGCGGCCGGCCGGGGAGGGGCCGCTCGCCCGGATCGGCAACGCGGACCTGGTGCGCGGGATCTCCGACTGCCTCTCGCTGGCCCGTTCGGTGTCCGAGACGACGCCGACGACCGAGGTGTACCAGGCCCTCTTGGCGGCCTGTGTGCGGGCGGGCGACGCCTACCACTGGCTCTCCGACGCGGGCACGGGTGATCTGCGCACCCCGCTGGAGGCCATGCGGGAGACGGCCGCCCAGGTGGTCGCGGAGTTCGAGACGGTCCGGGAGCTGACCGCACGGGCGGCCGGGGCGCTGGACGCCTCGGCGGAGCGGATCGCCTCGCTGGTGCGGCGGCTGCGGGGCGAGACCCCGCGCACGGCCGGCGCGTGGGTCGAGGGGCTGACGGGCCTGCGCCGCGCCCAGGGCGAGCTGATCACGCTCAAGGAGATGCGGTACGCCGACGCGGTCCGCATCGACACACTGGCGGCCGAGACGGACGCGGACATCGCCTCGTTCGCCCAGCGGGCCATGGCGCACCTGGAGCGCGAGGACTCCTTCACCGGCTACCACGACGAGATCGCGGAGCTGGCCGGCGAGGCGGAGGAGGTGGCGACCGCCGCGGGCGCGGGGCCCGTCGCCCAGCGGCTGGACGGCCTGGAGGAGGGGCTGCGCACGGTGACCGAGGTGGTCGCCGGTCTGGAGTTCGGCGACGCGGTGGTGCGCACGGCGGTCCTGGAGCGGATCGCCGAGGTGCTGGCCGGGGTGAACCGGGCCCGCGCGGTGCTCGACGCCCGCCGCCGGGAGCTGGTCGCCCGGGAGGGCCGGGCCGAGTTCACGGCCGAACTGGCTCTGCTCGGGCAGGCGGTGACGGGTGCGCTGGCGGCCGCCACGGACCCGGCGGCCTGCGACACGCAGCTCGCGTCGCTGCTGGTGCGTCTGGAGGACCTGGAGTCGCGGTTCGCCGACTCCGACGCCTACCTCGCGGAGCTGGGCGACAAGCGCACCGAGGTCTACGAGGCGTTCACGGCCCGCCGCCAGACGCTCCAGGACGCACGGGCGGCCCAGGCGGAGCGGCTGGCCGCCTCGGCCGGCCGGGTGCTGGAGACGATCGCACGACGCGCGGCCACGCTGGACGGCCTGGACACGGTCAACGCCTTCTTCGCCTCCGACCCGATGGCCGCCAAAGTGCGGCGCACGGCCGAACAGCTCCGCGAACTGGGCGACTCGGTGCGGGCGGAGGAGCTGGACGGCCGGCTGAAGGCCGCCCGGCAGGAGGCCGCGCGGGCGCTGCGCGACCGCACCGACCTGTACGCCGACGGGGGTTCGGCGATCCGGCTGGGCCGGCATCTGTTCACCGTGAACACCCAGCCGTTCGAGCTGACCCTCGTCCCGCAGGGCGACGGGCAGGTGTTCGCGCTGACCGGCACGGACTACCGGGCGCCGGTCACGGCCGACCCGGAGTACGCCGCGACCCGCCCGTACTGGGAGCAGTCCCTGCCGTCCGAGAACGCCGAGGTCTACCGGGCCGAGCACCTGGCCGCCCGACTGCTGGACGAGCACGGCGCGGACGCGCTGGAGGGGGCGGCGGACCTCGGCGACCTGGTGCGCCGCGCGGCTGAGGCGGCGTACGACGAGGGCTGTGAGCGGGGTGTGCACGACCACGACGCGACCCTGATCCTGCGGGCGCTGCTGCGCCTGCGGGAAGACGCCGGGCTGCTGCGCTACCCGCCACGGGCACGGGCGGCCGCCCAGCTCTTCTGGGCGCACGGCACCGACGAGGCCGGGCGCACCGCATGGACGCGGCGGGCAGTTTCGCTGGCCCGCGCCCGGGACACCTTCGGGCTGGCCCCGGCGATCGACGCGTTCCGCGCGGAGCTGGCCGAGCGGATGGGAGCCGGCGGTGAACTCGCCGCGGAGTACCTCTTCGAGGAGCTGACCCGCGGGCCGGAGGGCTTCGTCACCGGCGCGGGGGCGCGGACGCTGCTGGAGAAGTTCCGCCGCTCGGTCGACACGGCCGCCTACGAGGACGACCTGGCGTCCCTCGGCGACGACCTGGCCGCCCGCCGCCAGGTGGTCGACAACTGGCTGGGCGCGTACGCGCAGGCGACGGACCCGGGCATCGACGCGGGCGACCTCGCGGAGGCCGCCGCCCTCGAACTCTGCCCGGACCTGGCCCGGTACGCGTGCGAGGCCCCGCTGAGCGAGCGCGTCGAAGGGCTGCTGGGCGACCACCCGCGCATCACGGGACGGGCGATGACCGTCCGGATCGACGAACTCCTCGCACGGACGCGGCACTTCCGCGCCGTGGTCGCCCCCGGATTCCGTGACTACCGGCAGCGCCGCACGGCCCTGGCGACGGCGGAACGGGCCCGGCTGCGTGTGGACGAGCACCGGCCGCGGGTCATGCCGTCGTTCGTGCGCAACCGGCTCATCGACGAGGTGTATCTGCCGCTGATCGGCGACAACCTGGCCAAGCAGCTCGGCACGGCCGGGGAGTCCCGGCGCACCGACAGCAACGGCCTCCTGCTGCTCCTCTCTCCGCCCGGCTACGGCAAGACGACGCTGATGGAGTACGTGGCGGACCGCCTGGGGCTCGCCCTGGTCAAGATCAACGGTCCGGCCCTCGGACACTCGGTCACCTCCCTCGATCCGGACGAGGCGCCGAACGCCACCGCCCGCCAGGAGGTCGAGAAGATCAACTTCGCGCTGGAGGCGGGCAGCAACGTCCTGCTCTACCTGGACGACATCCAGCACACCTCCCCGGAGCTGCTCCAGAAGTTCATCCCGCTGTGCGACGCGCAGCGCCGCATGGAGGGTGTGTGGCGCGGTGAGAGCCGCAGCTACGACCTGCGCGGCAGGCGCTTCGCGGTCTGCATGGCGGGCAATCCCTACACCGAGTCCGGCCGGCGCTTCCGGATCCCGGACATGCTGGCCAACCGCGCCGACGTGTGGAACCTGGGCGAGGTGCTGACCGGCAAGGAGGACGTGTTCGCGCTGAGCTTCGTCGAGAACGCGCTGACCTCCCACCCCGTGCTGGCCCCCCTGGCGGGCCGGGACCGGGCCGACGTGGACCTGCTCGTCCGCCTGGCCTCCGGGGACCCGGCGGCGAGCGCGGACCGGCTGGAGCACCCCTACGCGCCGGCCGAGCTGGACCGGATCCTGGCCGTGCTGCGCCATGTCGTGGCCGCCCGGCGCACCGTGCTCGCGGTCAACGAGGCGTACATCGCCTCCGCCGCGCGCAGCGACGAGACCCGCACCGAACCGCCGTTCCTGCTCCAGGGCTCCTACCGCAACATGAACAAGATCGTGGAGCGGATCAGCCCGGTCATGAACGACGCCGAACTCGCGGCCGTGGTCGAGGACCACTACACGAGCGAGGCGGGGACCCTGACCAGCGGAGCGGAGGCGGCGCTGCTCAAGCTCGCGGAGCTGCGCTCGGCGCTCACACCCGAGCAGGAGGCCCGCTGGGCGGAGGTCCGGGCGCGCCATGTGCGCGCCCAGGCCCTCGGAGGCGCGGAGGGCGATCCGCTGACCAGGGCCGTCGCCGCGCTGGGGCTGCTGGCCGACCGGATCTCCGCGGTCGAGACGGCGATCACCCGGGCCGCGGACCCACGGCATCTACTCGCGGCACCGGGGCGCCACGCCGCTCCGGGCCACCGTGCCCCCGAGGCCCACACCAGCCGCGACCGCGAACCCTGACGCGCCCCAGGAGGCGGTCTCGAAGGCGACCGCAACCGGCCCGCGTCCGCTCAGTAGCGCTCGGTCAGATGCTCCCGGCCCGCCGGGGGCTCGTAGGGCTCCGGCCAGAAGTCGGATATCGCGGTGATCCTGCCCTGCGCGTCCCCGGTGAAGAAGGTGACGGCGTGCATCTCCTCCGTGCCGACCCTGGCGTGCACCCAGGTCGCGACCTGGTCCCCGTCGGCCACCAGGCGGTCGACCCGCACATGCCAGTCCCCGGGGTATTCGCGGTAGAAGCGCAGGAACGCCTCCTTGCCGCGGATGCGTTCCCGGGTCTGCGGAAGCTCGTAGACCATGTCCTCGGCGAGGGTGGCCGCGAGCGCCGCCCAGTCGCGCGCCTCGGTCGCGGTCCAGTGCGCGGCGACCGTCGCGGCGAGGCCGGCCGGTGCCGAGGGGGAGGGCGCGGGGGAATCCGTGGTGGAGTCCGTGCGGGAGTCGTCTGTCGTCATGAGGTGAGTCTGCGCCCCGCCACCGACAACGCCCCCGTTGTCCACAGGTCCCTGCGCAGGGCCCCGAGCAGGGGTGACGGAGTTGTTCACAGGTGGCCGGTTGTCCACAGGGTGAGGATGGACCGGGGCGGTTTCCGGTTTGATGGACGGCATGAACGACACCGACACCACACCCGACATGCCCGACTGGGAGAAGCGGTTCCGGGCACCGCGTGTCTCCCTGCCCGAGTGGGCGGAGGACGCCCCCGACCGCTCCCTGTTCGTGTCGAACGCGACGGGCACCTACGAGCTGTACGCATGGGACCGGGCCACGGGCGAGCGCCGCCAGGTCACGGACCGGCCGAACGGGACGACGGACGGCACCCTCGCCCCGGACGGCGAGAGCGTCTGGTGGTTCTCGGACACGGACGGCGACGAGTTCGGCATCTGGATGCGCCAGCCGTTCGCCGGCGGCGAGGACGTGCCGGCCGTCCCCGGCCTCCCGGCGTCCTACTCGGCCGGGCTCGCGATAGGCCGGGACGGCACCACGGTGATCGGCCGTTCCACGGACGAGGACGGGACCACCGTCCATGTCGTGCGGCCGGGCGCGGAGCCGTCCGTGGTCTACCGGCACCGGGAGTCCGGCGGCGTCGGCGACCTCTCCCACGACGGCACGCTGCTCGCGATCGAGCACACCGAGCACGGGGACGCCATGCACTCGGCCCTGCGGGTGCTCCGCCTGGACGGCTCGGCCGTGGCCGAGCTCGACGACACCCGGGGCGGCACCCGGGAACTCGGCCTGGACGTCCTCGGCTTCGCCCCGGTGGACGGAGACACCCGGCTCCTCGTCGGCCACCAGCGGCGCGGCCGCTGGGAGCCGATGATCTGGGACGTGGCCACGGGCGAGGAGACCGATCTCGCCATCGACCTCCCCGGTGACGTCAACGCCGAGTGGTACCCGGACGGCTCCGGGCTGCTGGTCGCCCACAGCTTCGAGGCACGCGGCGAGCTGTGGCGGTACGACCTCGCGACGCGGGGGCTGGAGCGCGTCCCGACGCCGGTGGGCTCGGTGTCGGGCGCCACGGCCCGGCCCGACGGCAGCGTGGAGTACCTGTGGTCCTCGGCCGCCGAACCGCCGCAGGTCCGCTCCACCTCCGGCGGCGTGGTACTCGACCCGCCGGGGATGAAGGCTCCCCGCTCCGTCCCGGTGGAGGACGTGTGGGTGGACGGCCCCGGCGGCCGCATCCACGCGCTCGTCCAGCGGCCGGCCGGGGCGAGCGGCCCCCTGCCGACCGTGTTCGAGATCCACGGCGGCCCGACGTGGCACGACAGCGACCAGTTCGCCGCCGGCCCGGCCGCCTGGGTCGACCACGGATACGCGGTGGTCCGGGTCAACTACCGCGGCTCCACGGGCTACGGGCGGGAGTGGACCGACGCGCTCAAGCACCGGGTCGGCCTGATCGAGCTGGAGGACATCGCCGCCGTGCGGGAGTGGGCGGTCGGATCCGGTCTGGCGGACCCGGCGCGACTGGTCCTCGCGGGCGGTTCCTGGGGCGGCTATCTGACCCTGCTCGGACTCGGCACCCAGCCGGAAGCCTGGGCGCTGGGCCTGGCGGCGGTCCCGGTCGCCGACTACGTCACGGCCTACCACGACGAGATGGAGGCCCTGAAGGCCATGGACCGCACCCTCCTCGGCGGGACGCCTGAGGAGGTCCCGGAACGCTTCGCCGCCTCCTCCCCGCTGACGTACGTGGACGAGGTCCGGGTCCCGGTCTACATATCGGCGGGGGTCAACGACCCGCGCTGCCCGATCCGCCAGGTCGAGAACTACGTGGACCGGCTGGCGGCCCGGGGAGCGGTCCACGAGGTGTACCGGTACGACGCGGGCCACGGGTCCCTGGTCGTGGAGGAGCGGATCAAGCAGGTGCGGCTGGAGATCGACTTCGCCGACCGCCATCTGGGGCGCCTGGCGGGCTAGCGGGGCGACCGGCGCCGGTCCGGGGACCTTCCTGTCCCCGGACCGGTGCCCGGGACCCGGTCCGGGCCCGCTCGGACCCGGCTGGGCTCCGGTTCGGACCGGACCCGGGACAAAGTTCGGACCGGACCCGGGACAAAGGGGGTCGGGACCGTTCCGTACCGTGGAGGGGTGTACCGCTTCCTGCTGACGCCCCGCTGGTGGGGGATCAACGTCTTCGTCGCGCTGGCGATCCCGTTCTGCCTGTTCATGGGCTCGTGGCAGCTCGGGCGGTTCGAGGACCGCGTCGACAGTCACCGGGAGGCCGAACAGCGCCCGGCGGAAGCCGCGCGCGAGAAGCCCGCGCCCCTCGATGAACTCCTGCCGGTGGACAAGAAGACGTCCGGGCGGCAGGCAACGGCGACCGGGCGCTACGGGGAGCAGTTCCTCGTCCCCGGGCGGAAGCTCGACGGCAGGACGGGCTCCTATGTGCTGACCCTGCTGCGGACGGACGGCGGCCGGACCCTGCCGGTCGTGCGGGGCTGGCTCCCGCAGGGCGGCAGCGCCCCGGCCGCGCCCGCCGGTGTGGTGACGGTGGCCGGTGCCCTCCAGGCATCGGAGACCACGGGCACCGACGGCGCGCACACGGCGGGCGGGCTCCCCCAGGGCCAGCTCGGCATGATCAGCGCGGCCTCCCTGGTGAACCTGGTCCCGGACGACGTCTACGACGCCTGGGTCACCCTGGAGAAGGCGGACAGCGGGCTGACCGCCGTCCCCGCGGCGGCCCCCCAGAACAGCGGCCTGGACCTGAAGGCGTTCCAGAACCTGGGCTACACCGGGGAGTGGTTCGTGTTCGCGGGCTTTGTGCTCTTCATGTGGTTCCGGCTGGTGCGGCGCGAGGCGGAGGCCGTGCGGGACGAGGAACTGGGCCTCGGCCCCGAGGCGGCCTGAGACACCTGAGCCCGCCCGCCCCGGCCTGGCACGGCCCCGCCCGCGCGGGAGCCCGGTCAGCCGGCAGGTGTCGGCGCGGTAGGTGGCGGCACGGCCCCGCCCGCGCGGGAGCCCCCACCGCGGGCGGCCCGACGACCCATGGTCCGACGGCCGGACGGCCCGGCGGCGGCCGTCCGATCGCGGGCGCGGTGCCGTATGTCCTGGACGCCGTACGCGGCGGCCGTGGACGGGGGTGACGCGGGGCTGCCCGCGGCGGCTAGACCGCCGGGAGGATGCCCGTGCGGTAGATCGTGCCCGCGCACGCGTTGGACACGGTCGCCTGGGCGCTCGGGGCGCCCGCGTCGGCGGAGTGGGTCACGGTCACGCTGCCCGGCTGGACGCCGTCCGTGGTGCGCAGCTGCGCCTCCGTGCCGTCCGCCGAGCCTCCGGTGCCCGTCTCGCCCGTGCTGCCGCCCGTGCTCCCGGTGCCGCCCGCCGCGGTGCCGTCGGAGGGGGACGGGTCAGGCGAGGGGCCGGTCGTGGGGCAGGTGTCGGAGGGGATCCAGGCGAACTTGACCTCGTAGGCCGCGGAGGGCTTCAGCAGGACCGAGGAGACCTCCGCCGAGGGGTCCGGCAGCCCGCCGGCCGGTCCGCCGCTGGTGTGGCCGACGACGCTGATCCGGGCCGGGTCGGCCGCGCCCGCGGCCTGGAAGCCGACCGAGCCGCCGCCGGTGACGCTGCACTCGGACTGGGAGACGTTGGTGACGCGGAAGGTGCCGTAGACCTTGCCCTCGGCGTCGGGGCCGTTGGTCGTGGCGGACGCGCCGAGCTGGGAGATCTGGCAGCGCGGTACGGCGCCGCTGCCGGTGACGTCCCGGGACCGGGGTGCGCCCGACGCGCCGTCGGACGCGCTCTGGTCGGGCTCCTCGCCCGGCCGGGTGCTGCCGGACTTCTCGCCCCGCTCCTGGTCCTGGGCGCTGTCGCCCGGGGGCTTGAGCGGGTCCTTCTCGCCGCCGGTCGCACCCGGTTCGTTGCCCGTGCCGCCCTGGGCCTGCTCGCCGTGGCCGGCGTTGACCGCGTTGGTGTCGGCGGCGCCGCCCGAGTTGGTCACGTGCAGGAGGGCGGGGACCGCGGTGCCGGCCAGCAGGACCGCGGCGGCGGCGCCGACCAGCGCCTGGCGCTTGCGCGCCCGGCGGGCGGGGACCGCGCGGCGCAGGTGGTCGAGGGCTCCCTCGGCGGGCTTCAGCTCGTCGACGGCGCCCTGAAGCAGTCTGCGCAGCGCGTCCTCGTCGACGTCGAAGCCGTTCCGCTCGTGTTCCGGTTCCGGCCCGTTGCTCACTTTTCCGTTCCCAGTCCGGTCGTCCGACAGCCCGTCCGGCTCACACCGCTCGTCACCGTCATCGCCCCGGTGCCCGCTCATGCCGTGCCCGCTCATGCCGTGGCCTCCATGGCGACGCGCAGCGCCGCGATGCCCCGGGAACCGTACGCCTTGACGGAGCCGAGGGAGATGCCGAGGGTCTCGGCGACCTGCGCCTCGGTCATATCGGCGAAGTACCGCAGGACCAGCACCTCGCGCTGGCGCCGCTGGAGCCCGCGCATCGCCTTGATCAGCGCGTCCCGCTCCAGCTGGTCGTAGGCGCCCTCCTCGGCGCTCGCCATGTCGGGCATCGGCTTGGAGAGCAGCTTGAGGCCCAGGATGCGACGCCGGAGCGCCGACCTGGAGAGGTTGACCACGGTCTGGCGGAGATAGGCGAGGGTCTTCTCCGGGTCCCGGACGCGGTTGCGCGCCGAATGGACCCGGATGAACGCCTCCTGCACCACGTCCTCGCAGGAGGCGGTGTCGTCCAGGAGCAGCGCGGCGAGACCCAGCAGCGACCGGTAGTGGGCGCGGTAGGTCTCGGTGAGGTGATCGACAGTGGTGCCGGTGGCCATGGCGTCGTCAGCGCCCTGCCGCTGCGCGGGCACGCGCGTGGTGCCGGACGCCGGCGTAGGCGCGATCACCGGCATGCCGCCGGACGGGCGGGCTCTGCGGATCGGGCGCACCACCGCGCCGCGGACCGGGACCACCCCTGCGATGTCGAGTACTTCTGCCACGCCTGTTGGACACGCTTCCCCCCGTCAGGGTTGTACGCGTACGCCACTGCTTTCGGCGAAGCACCCCATGTCGTCATGCACACTCGATCTTCCCCACAGCCCCGTATCCCATCGCACCACTTCGAGGCGTCCGAGAAGACGCTCTCCGCCCACCCGCCGGTTGCGACAAGGAGGAAAGCGATGATCGAACACCCGGGCGCCCCAGTTCAAGTGGTTCAGACCTTCGAATCGATCACAGGGCGTTCACAGATCCTACAAAGGAGATCGGACACTCCGCGCCGGATTTCGGTGCGGCACCCCCGGCCCCCGCCCCGGCCCGCGGTCCCGTCCGCCCGCCCCCTGCCCCCGGCCCCGCGCATCAGCGCGGATCCCCGGCGATCATCTCCGCGAGCTGGGCCGCGTTCAGGGCGGCCCCCTTGCGGAGGTTGTCGCCGCAGACGAAGAGGTCCAGCGCCGTGGGGTCGTCCGGAGCCCGCCGCACCCGCCCGACCCAGGTCGGGTCGGTGCCCACCACATCGGCCGGGGTCGGGAAGTCACCGGCCCCGGGGTCGTCGTAGAGCACGACCCCCGGTGAGGTGGCCAGGATCTCGTGCGCCCGTTCCACCGTGACCTCGCCCTCGAAGACCGCGTGCACGGCGAGGGAGTGCCCGGTGAGGACCGGCACCCGGACGAAGGTCGCCGCGACCTTCAGGCCGGGCAGGCCGAGGACCTTGCGGGTCTCCGCGCGCAGCCCCAGCTCCTCGGACGACCAGCCGCCGTCCGCGGGCTCCTCACCCGGCGCGCCCGTCCACGGCACCACGTTCAGCGCGAGGGGCGCCGGGAACAGCCCGGGGGCGTCCCCCACCGCCCGCCGCACATCGCCGGGCGCCGAGCCCAGCTCCGTCCCGGCGACGAGGGAGAGCTGCGCCCGCAGTTCCGCGGCCGCCTCCCGTCCGGCGCCACTGGCGGCCTGGTACGAGGAGACGACCAGTTCGCGCAGGCCGAACGCGGCGTGCAGCGCGCCCAGGGCGGGGAGCAGGGTGAGGGTCGTGTCGTGCGGGCTCGCGACGATGCCCCGGGGCCGGACCCGCACGCAGTGCGGGTTGACCTCCGGGACGACGAGGGGTACCTCGGGGTCGGCCCGGAAGGCCGGGGAGCCGTCCACGACCACCGCGCCCCGGGCGACGGCGACGGGCGCCCACCGCGCGGACACCTCGCCCGGCACCAGGAACAGCGCCACGTCGATGCCGTCGAGGGCGTCCTCGGTGAGCGCGACGACCTCGCACTC
>NZ_JBEXXN010000013.1:0-130743 GCF_040630445.1 Streptomyces sp. NPDC005805 | reverse complement strand
GTACTGCAGGGGGGACCCTGTGGGAGAGTAGGACACCGCCGAACAATCATTGGAAAAGGGCCCCGCCCCCTGGAGAAGGAATTCTCCGGAGGGCGGGGCCCTTTTTGCGTTTCCGCACGTTCCATGCCGGCCTCAGGACGGATTCACCAGACGGGTGTCGTACGCCAGGATCACGGCCTGGACCCGGTCCCGCGATCCGGTCTTCGCGAGGATGCGTCCCACATGCGTCTTCACTGTCGACTCGGCGAGGTGGAAGCGGGCGGCGATCTCGGTGTTCGTCCAGCCCTGGCCGATGACGGTGAGGATCTCGCGCTCCCGCTCCGTGAGTCGGCGGAGGCGTTCGTCCGATACAGACCCTGGCGCCGGCTCGTCCACAGAAGGAGTGGTGGAGGCCGGCAGATGCCGTGCGTAGGTGTCGAGGAGACGGCGGGTCAGGCTCGGCGCCACGACCGCGTCGCCGGCGGCCACGGCCCTGATACCGGAGAGCAGCTCCTCGGGGAGCGCGTCCTTGATGAGGAAGCCGCTGGCTCCGGCGCGCAGGCCGTTGTACGCGTACTCGTCCAGGTCGAAGGTCGTCACGATCAGTACGCGAGTACGGTCGCCGGCCGCCACGATGCGGCGCGTGGCCTCGATGCCGTCCAGGCCCGGCATGCGGATGTCCATGAGGACGACGTCCGGGGAGAGTTCGGCGGTCAGTCGCACCGCCTCTGCCCCGTTCGACGCCTCGCCCACCACCGCCATGTCGTCCTGGCTCTCCAGCAGCATCCGGAAGCCCAGCCGCTGCATGGGTTGGTCGTCGACGATGAGCACGGTCGTCACGGGGTGGCGTCCTTCGGGAGACGGAGACGGACGCGCCAGCCGGCTTCCGGGGCGCGTTGCGGGCCGACCTCAAGTGTGCCGTCGTACAGGGCGGTTCGCTCGCGCATTCCGGCGAGGCCCCGTCCTGTGTGCACCGAGTCGGCGGCGTGATCGGAACCGGTACGGGGTGCGAGCCCGGTGCCCGTGTCGGTGACCTCGGCCGTGATCGTGCCGTCGTCGCCGAAGGACACCCGCACGGCAGCCGTCGCGCCGGGGCCCGCGTGCTTCAGCGTGTTCGTCAGGGCCTCCTGGACGACGCGGTAGACGGCGAGTTGGCGTCCGGCGTTCACCGGCCCCGCAGCTGCCCCCGACTCCTCGGCCTCGCCCTCGACGGTGAGGGTGACCGGGAGCCCTGCGGCGCGGACGTTGTCCACCAGGGTGTGCAGGTCGGCGAGGGCGGGCTGCGGTGACAGCTCGGCGGTCTCCGGGGTAGGCGTGGCATCGTCCCGCATGACGTCGAGGACGCGGCGGAGTTCGCCCAGCGCCTGGCGGCTTGTGGTCCCGATCGCGGTGAGGGCCTGCGCCGCTCGTTCCGGATTGCCCGCGGCGGCGTAGGCCCCGCCGTCGGCCAGGCCGGTGATGACCGACAGGTTGTGGCCGATGATGTCGTGCATCTCCCGGGCGATACGGGCCCGTTCCGCCGCGGCGGCCAACTGTGCCTGCTGGTCCCGTTCGACCTCCAGCCTGCGTGCCCGCTCGACGAGGGACGCCGTGTGCTCGCGCCGGCTGCGGACGGTCAGACCGAGCAGCGCGACCAGCAGCAGCGCGTAGAGGGTGGGGGCGAACTGCTGGTCCCAACTGCCCACCGGGTGACGGGTCGCGCCGACCGCGACCGGGACGAGGAACGCGAGCCCGGACCAGGTGAGAGTGCGCAGTGGCAGCCGCAGGGCGATGTGGGAGATCACGAGCAACTGCAGGTGCGAGGCCTGGAGATGAGCGCCGGTCCAGGCGTTGACGAGGGCGGCCGGGAGCATCATCGCCAGCACGGCGAGCGGACGGCTCCGGCGCCACACCAGGGGCACCGTGAACACCAGGCTCATCACGACCACCAGCAGAACGGGCACGTCCGGATCGAAGGCGACGTTCCGCCAGCCACCCGACGCGTCCACCAGGGCCGCCACCACCATGAGGGCCGTCAGGTGCAGGTCCCAGTAGAGCGGGTGGCGGCCGTCGAAGGCGCGCAGCCGCTCCCCGAGACGGTGGATACGGCGGGTGAGGGGCTGGGCGCCCGCCGACCAGCTCGCCTCCTCCGGAGGGGCGGGCGGCGTAGTCGGTGCGGTCGGTTCGCCGGCGGTGGTCACGGGACGATCCTCGTACGTGGGGCGGGAGAACGGGAGGGCACGGCGGGATCGGACGAGCGGGGTGCCGGCCCGGCTCACACGTCAGTGCGGCGCGGACGCAGAGCCGTCAGGCCGAGGGCTGAGGCCGCCCCGGCCGCCGGTTCCGCGGACATCAGGGTGGTCGTCGCCCGGCCAGGGGGGTACTCCGGGGCATCGTGCACGACGGTGCAGGGAAGCATCCCGACGACGCCGGGCAGCACCATGACGCCCCGGCCGATGTGCGCGGCCGTCGTGCCGTGCACGGTGAGCTCGTCCGCCGGGCCGCGGGTGACCTCGGTGCCGGGCAGTTCGAGCAGGGCGCCGCCCTCGGTCAGGGGCGCGGGGTGGCCGGGGTGGGGGCGGACGCCGGCGGTGGCGGTGCCGCGGGTGGGGGTGTCCAGGCCGAGGAGCATGCGCATGGTGGTGGACTTCCCGGCCCCATTGGGGCCGAGGAAGCCGGTCACACTGCCAGGACGGACCGTGAAGGAGAGGTCGTGTACGACGGTCCGCGCGCCGTAGCGCTTGGTGAGTGAGACGGCTTCGATGCCGTGTGGGCCGGTCATGCGGCTGACGCTACGGAGGCGGGGACGCCGGGGCGTCCGACCGGGGCACTGTCCGAGGGGTGGGCGTGGTACCGGGGTACGACGCCGTTCCGGAGGGGCGGGGGCGTGGCGGCCGTCGCGGCCGCGTCTCCGGGCAGCCGATATGACCGCAGAACCCGCCTGTGGATAACGCGTTGCCGCTCCGCGCGGGGACGGGCGACCATCGGTCCATGGAACTGGAACTGGAACTGGATCAGAAGCCGGCACGGGCACAGGTGCCGGGACCGGCAGAGGCGCCTGCATCGGGGCACGTCGTGCGCAGGGTGCGCGCCGACGAGTGGGCCGCGGCCCGGGAGCTGCGGCTCGCGGCGCTGCGGGACCCGTTGGCCCCGATCGCCTTCTTGGAGACCTACGAGACCGCGCTGGCCCGCCCGGACGCCGAGTGGCAGGAGCGGACGGCGACTGCGGCCGAGGGCCGGGACGTCGTGCAGTTCGTCGCCGAGGCGCCGGGCGGCGGCTGGGACGGCACGGTCACCTTGCTGGTCGAGCGGGCGGGGGTCGAGGCACGGATAGGCAAGGCCGCGCCGGTGGACCAGACGCATGTGGTGGGTGTGTTCGTCCGGCCGGAGGCGCGGGGCAGCGGGGTGGCCGACGCGCTGTTCCGGGCGGCGCTGGACTGGTCGTGGGCGCTGGAGTCGCCGCGCGCCGAGCGGGTGCGGCTGGTCTTCCACGCGGACAACGTGTGTGCCGAGGGGCTGTACCGGCGGATGGGCTTCCTGCCGAGCGGTGACGCGTCACCGATACCGGGGGACGCGGACGCGCGGGAGTACGTGGTGGCGCGGCCGCCGGCCGGAGTGTAGGCGCGGGTGCTCGGCGCGCCTTGCGGCCGGGTGCCGTGGGCCGGGTCCGGAGCGGGCCGGGCTGGTGTCAGGGGGAGTTGGTGGGCAGAGGCTCCGGCCAGCGGGCGCGGGCCTGTTCGGCGGAGCGCAGGAGGACCAGGGCGGGCATGCCCTCGTCCTGGCCCGGGGCCATGAGGCGGGGGAGCAGAGGGAAGGGGGCGACGGCCGCGATGTCGTCGAGCACCAGGGTCAGTGGTGGGTCGAGCCGACCGTCGGATGACCGTGCGGCCATGCGGCGGCCGTGCTCGACCACGTCTGAGGCGAGTGCCGTCAGCAGCGGCATCGCGCCGGGGCGGGTGCGCGGGTCCTCGATCGGTTCACCCACCACATAAAGGGTGCCCCCTTCGTGCACAAAAGATTCCAAGGCGAGCGCATCTCCTCGGTTCGCTGTGCACGCCTCGCGGATATGGACGGTCGAGAGCGCTCCGAAGGCGCGGACGATCAACTCTTCCGCGATGTCCCGGCGTTCGGGATACGCGGTGAGCGCGGACTCCAGCAGGCCCGCGATCCCTGCGGCCGCCCTGGGGTGAGTGCGTAGGATCCGGACGGGTTCCTGGGCACTCGAGCCCTGGGCCCAGCGGTGGACCTGGCGGAACGGACGGCCGTCGACGGCAGCCGCGTGCAGCCAGCAGCGCAGGAGGGTCTCCGCGGTGTCGGCCATGGCCGCGTCGACCAGGGCACGGGGGCGGACGGGTGCCAGCAGGGCGCGGGCGCGCGCTGCGGCGGTGTCGGCGGACTCGCAGCCGGCGGTGGGCGACCAGTGCAGCCTGGCCGGGGTGTCGCACAGGTGGCCGGGGTCGTAGACGAGGACGGGGCCGAGTTTGGCGCGGGCGTCCTTGGTGTCGGCCCACACGGCGGGGTCGGAGGTCACGACGAGGGCGGGGCCCTCCGCGTCCAGGAGGGCCTGGACGGCGGCGGGCCGGCGGAGGGTCGGGCCGCCGTACAGGAGGCGGGAGGTCCGCCCGCGGGGCCCGGGGACGACGGGGGAGGGCACGGCCGTGGCGAAGGCGGCTGAGGAGACGGGGGCCGGTACGACCGGGGCCGGGTCGGGAACCGGCGCGGGAACGGGGGAGATTGCTGACTGCGGTTCTGCGGGGGACTCGTGGAACGACGGGGCGAAGGCTGCTCGCGGTGGGGAGGGGGCCGCCGGGCCGGGCTTCTCCAGGGCCGGGCCGGGGTGCACCTGGGCGGTGCCGTCCACGCGGTCGGCACCTCCGGCGGTGGCCCGCCGCTCCGCCCGGGCCGCTGCCGCGTCGGCCCGGACCGCCCGCCAGCGGGCGACCGTGCCGAGGACGAACACGGTCAGGACGACGAGGACCATCACCTGCCCGATGACCAGTCCCCAGAACAGCCCGTACCCGGAGAGGGCCTTGGGCGGGGCGTCCGGCCAGGCCGCCGCGAGGTCGTCGGGGGCGCCGAGCAGGGAACGCACGGCCTGGGGCGACCCCGTGTAGGAGACACCGTCCGGCCAGGAGCCGTGGGAGAGGAGAGCCGCGAGACCCGTACCCGTCCACACGACGACGGTCAGGCCGAGGACCAGACCCAGCAGGGCCACCAGCAGACCGTCGGGAACCCCGCCGGACGGCCGCGCCCCGCCGTGTCCGCCGCCCTCGGCCGGGCCGCCGTGTCCCCCGCGCATGTCACGCCACCGTCGACCGGGACGAGGAGGGGGAGGACTCGTCGTCGTAGCCCTGCTGGTGCTGCTCGATCAGCGCCGCCCGCTGTTCCGCCTCCCATTCGGCGGCCTGGACGTGCTCCGGAACGGCGGGGTGGGAGGACTCGGTCATCGCCCGGTCGGTGAAGACGAGGGGCCGTTCGGCCTCGGTGACCAGGTGTTTGACGACCTGGACGTTGCCGTTGACGTCCCACACCGCGATGCCCGGGGTGAGGGTCGGGATGATCTCCACGGCCCAGCGGGGCAGGCCGAGGACGCGGCCGGTGGCGCGTGCCTCGTCGGCCTTCTGGGCGTAGACGGTCCGGGTGGAGGCCATCTTCAGGATGGCGGCCGCCTCACGGGCCGCGGCGCCGTCCACCACGTCGGAGAGGTGGTGGACGACGGCGACGAAGGACAGGCCGAGCCGCCGGCCGAACTTGAGCAAACGCTGGAACAGCTGAGCGACGAAGGGACTGTTGATGATGTGCCACGCCTCCTCCACCAGGAAGATGCGCTTCTTGCGGTCGGGCCGGATCCAGGTGTGCTCCAGCCACACACCGACGATCGCCATCAGGATCGGCATGGCGATGGAGTTGCGGTCGATATGGGACAGGTCGAAGACGATCAGCGGCGCGTCCAGGTCGATGCCGACGGTGGTCGGCCCGTCGAACATGCCGCGCAGGTCACCGTCGACGAGGCGGTCCAGGACGAGGGCGACGTCCAGACCCCAGGCGCGGACATCGTCTATGTCGACGTTCATCGCCTGGGCGGACTCGGCCTCGGGGTGGCGCAGTTGCTCCACGATGTCGGTGAGAACGGGCTGCCGGTCGGTGATGGTCTCGTTGACGTAGGCGTGGGCGACCTTGAGGGCGAAGCCGCTGCGCTCGTCGAGGCCGTGACCCATGGCGACCTCGATGATGGTGCGGAGCAGGGCGAGCTGGCCGGTGGTGGTGATGGCCGGGTCCAGGGGGTTGAGCCGGATGCCGCCGTCGAGGGCGGTCATCGGGTCCAGCCGGATGGGAGTTATCCCCAGCTCCTGGGCGATGAGGTTCCACTCGCCGACGCCGTCCTCGCCCTGGGCGTCGAGGACGACGACCTGACGGTCGCGGAAGCGCAACTGCCGCAGGACGTAGGTCTTCTCCAGGGCGGACTTGCCGTTGCCGGACTCGCCGAGGACGAGCCAGTGGGGGGCGGGCAGTTGCTGGCCGTAGAGCTGGAAGGGATCGTAGATGTAGCCCTTGCCGCTGTAGACCTCGCGGCCGATGATCACGCCGGAGTCGCCGAGTCCGGGGGCGGCGGTGGGCAGGTAGACGGCCTGGGCCTGCCCGGTGGAGGTGCGTACGGGCAGGCGTGTCGTCTCCACCTTGCCGAACACGAAGGAGGTGAACGCATCGGTGACGGCGGACAGCGGATCACGCATCAGATCGGGCCCCTATCGGCGGATGCTAGCGGCGGATGCCGGTCGCGAACGGCAGGGTGTTCACAAAGGCCCGGTGGTGTTCGCGGTCGCACCACTCCAGCTTCAGATACGACTTGCCGGCTGAGGCCCTGATCGTGCGCTTGTCCCGGGCCAGGGCCTCGGGCGAACGCGACGACACAGTGATGTACCCGACGAGGTTGACCCCCGCCGCACCGCTGGCGAGATCTTCACCCCGCTGGTCGAGCCGTCCGTGGGCGGCGATGTCCCGCGGGTCGACGGTCCGGTTCATCTTGGCGGCGCGGCTGGCGTCCGCGGCGTCGTTGGTCTTCTCGGTGAGCATGCGCTCGATGGCGACCTCGGTGGGCTCCAGGTCCATGGTGACCGCGACGGTCCGGATGACGTCGGGGGTGTGGACGAGCAGCGGGGCGAGGAAGTTGACGCCGACGGGCGTCATCGGCCACTCCTTCACCCAGGCCGTGGAGTGGCACCAGGGGGCGCGGGTGGAGGACTCGCGGGTCTTGGCCTGGAGGTAGGTCGGTTCGACGGCGTCCAGTTCGGCGGGCCAGGCGTTGCGCTTGGTCATCGCCTGGATGTGGTCGATGGGGTGGTCCGGGTCGTACATGGAGTGCACGAGGGAGGCGAGGCGGGACTGGCCCAGCGGCTGGCGGACCCGGATGTCGGCCTCGGCGAGGCGGGCGCAGATGTCGGTCAGCTCACGGGCCATGACGACGGCGAGGCCGGCGTCCTTGTCGAGGCGGCGGGCGCCGGAGGCGGCCTTGGCGGCGCGGGCCATGGCGTGGGCCTCGGCGGCCAGTTCGCGGGAGTAGTGCATGCAGGCGACGAGGTAGGCGCGGTGCTGCTCGCTGGAGGTGGAGACCATCGACTGGAGCTGGTCGTAGGAGTCCTGGAGCCAGCCGGGGGCGGCGCGGTCGCCGCGCTGGGCGACGTCTTTGGCGTGGGCGTCGGGGTCGGCGGGCAGGGTGCGGGCCAGCATCTGGAGGCGGGTGACGAAGCCGTCGCCGTTCGCCACGTGCTTGAGGAGGGTGCCGAAACGGTCGACGAGGGCTTCCTGGTCCTCGCTGTCGCGCAGGCCGACGCCGGGGCCCTCGATCTCGATGGCGGCGGTGACGGTGCGCCGGTCGGCGTGGAGCAGTACGGCGATCTCGTCGGGTCCGAAGGGGGCGGCGAGCCAGTTGATGCGGCCGATGCCGGGCGGTGGGCCGACCTCGATCTCGCGCCCGTCGAGCCGGGTGCCGGCCTCGACGGCGCCGGAGCGGTAGGTGGTGCCCTGGCGCAGGGTGCGCTTGTAGCTGCGGTTGATCTCGAACCAGCGGTAGAACGTGCGGTGCTTGTAGGGCAGGTACACGGCGGCCAGCGCGAGCATCGGGAAGCCGACCAGCAGGACGATGCGCAGGGAGAGGACGGGGACGAGCAGTCCGCTCATCATGCCGAGGAACGCCCCGGTGATGATCAGCGCGATCTCGCCGGTCTCGCGGTTCTTGCCGACGATCGCGTTCGGCCGGGCGCGGCCGATGAGGTACGTGCGGCGGGGCGCGATCGGCTGGGACTGGGTCGTCAACGCCGGCCACCTCCTGAGGTGTTGCGGTTGCTGTGCGGGGTGCTGCCGGTCGGGGCCGCGCTACGGGGCGCGGGCGCGGCGGAGGCCGCGGGTGCGGCCGGGGCGGCGCCGCGCCCGCCGTGGGCGGCGACACCGCCGCTGACGGGGTTGGCGGGCCGGGGCGCGGGGCTGCCCCCGCCGTCGCCGCCCTGGGGTCCGCGGCTGCTGTGGGTCTTGATGCCCTGCGAGACGAGGGCGGCCGGGGAGCTGATGACGGCGGCGGCCTTGCCCTCGGCGGAGTTCTGGATGCGGTTGTTGCGGGAGTTGGCGATCTCGTCGCCGAAGCCGGGGACGAAGCGGTAGATCATCGCGGAGGCGAAGATGGCCAGCAGGATGATCGACAGTCCGGAGACCACGGCGGAGAACGAGTCGGGGCCCTCGCCGGCGGAGAGTGCGCCCGCGAGGCCGAGGACGATCACGATGATGGGCTTGACCAGGATGATCGCGATCATGATGCCGGCCCAGCGGCGGACATGGCCCCACATGTTCTTGTCGACCAGGCCGGCGTAGACGACGACGCCGAGGAGCGCGCCGACGTAGAGGAGCACGGCCCGGATGAACAGCTCCAGATAGAGGATGCCGGCGGCGACGACGGTGACCAGCGCGACGATGATCAGCATGATCGGTCCGCCGCTGATGCTGTCGCCCTTCTGGAGGGCTTCCTTGAAGCTCCCGAAGAACATGTCCGTCTGCTCCTGGGTCCCGGACGCGACGACCTCGGTGATCGCGTCGGTGGCGGAGACGACGGTGTAGAGGATCAGGGGGGTGAAGGCGGAGGCGAGGACGGTGAGCCAGAGGAACCCGACGGCCTCGGAGATCGCGGTGGTGAGCGGTACGCCCCGGATGGCGCGCTTGGCGACGGCGAGCAGCCACAGGACGAGGGTGAGGACGGTGGCGGCGGCGAAGACGACGGCGTAGCGGGCGAGGAAGGCCTGGTTGGTGAAGTCGACCTCGGCGGTCTCCTTCACGGCCTTGGACAGGAAGTCCAGCACGGCCACGGCGGCGTCGGCGCAGCCGCGCGCGAGCGAGGACAGAGGGTCGAGTGCGTCGGCGGGGTTGGTGACGCTGCCGGGGGCACGGGTGCCGGAGGGGGCTTCGCCGTTCTCGCAGTAGTCGCGGGCGGGGCCGACGATCAGGTCGCACTGGTCCCGGTTCGGTGCGGAGGGGGAGGGAGACGGCGACGGGTCCGCGACGGCTCGTGACGCGAACAGAATCATCGCGGTCTGGACGGCTCCCGCTGCCACGAGGACCGTGCGAGCACGCCGCGGACTACCGGGCATAGGTGAACCCTCCGTACTGCTCGACTGCCTTGGAGATGTCCTCGGCGCTGGATGCGGTGCGGTCGGCGTTCACCGGTGCCGGGCCGTCCTTCTGGGCGAAGCTCTCGACCTTCCAGTCCCCCTCCGACCAGCGCAGCTTCAGGGTCATGGTGAACCAGTCGTTGGTCACTGGGTTGGTCGAACTGACGCCCGCTGTACCGAAAACGCCGGTGCACCAGACCTCCACCGTCGCGCTGTCCGGGGAGAACTGGGTGGTCTTGGTGCCGACGGGGGCGGTCCGGGAGACGTACGTCATCCCGGTCGGCGCTTCGCCCTTCTCGTCCAGGCCGATGTTCTTGAGGAAGTCCTTGCTGTACGCCTGGTCGAGGCGCCCTTCGAGCTCGGCGATCCGGTCCTTGAGGAAGATCTGCCGTACGATCCCGCCGCGTCGGTCCGGCTTCAGGATGTCCGCCGACACGAGCGCCACCGCGTAGTTCGCCGCCGCGCTCTGCGCGCCCTGTTCGTCCTGGGGGTAGCCCGTCGGGATGCCGGAGGTGGTGCCCTTGACCGGGCGGACGCCCGAGGGCGCTGTCGGGGCCGCGGCGGGGGACTTCGCGGAGCCGCCGTCGGTGTCGTCCCCGCCGCCCTGGTTGGCGAAGGCGATCGCCGCGATCAGGAGCACGATCACGCCGACCACGCCGATGAGGGAGCGCGAGGTCCGCACGGGGCGGCGGGCGCCGCCGTAGACGTCGGTGTCGGCCGCGCCGGGGAGCCGGGTGCGGGTCTGGCCCGAGCCGCCGTAGCCGTCGCCCCTGCGGGTGTCGTGCTCGTCGCCGAGGCTCATTTCGCGCGGGCTCCCTCAACCGGTCGTGGACGTGCTGTGTGCCGCGCGGGCGCGGAGTGGTGACGTGACATCAGGGAACGCAACTTCTGACGATGGGCCCGGGCGCGCCCGGCGTGGACTGACGTGCGGTCAGACGGCCATCCCGTAGACGATGGTGAACAAGGTGCCGAGTGATCCGATGATGAAGACGCCGGTCAGACCGGCGACGATCAGGCCCTTGCCCTGTTCCGCGCTGAAGGTGTCACGGAGCGCCGTCGCCCCGATGCGCTGCTTGGCCGCCCCCCAGATCGCGATGCCGAGGCAGATGAGGATGGCGACGGCCATCACGACCTCGATCATCACCCGAGCCTCGTTGCCCAGGCCTCCGAACGGGCCCCAGTTCGGCGCGATTCCGCCGATGATGGTGGTGATGTCGCCTTTCTCGGCTGCCAGGATCATGTAACTCACCGCCCCTGTCGGGTTGTTCGCCGCCCACGCCCCACGGCACGGGTCACTCTCTATCTTCGCTGATGAACCCGCGCACGTAAGCCGTCTTCGAGGGTCTCTTTACCCGATCTCCGCACGTATGACCGAGCCGACCGCCCTGACCTGGGGCGGGGTGGTGCGATCCGGTCTGTGTGCGAGCACCGTCACTCTGTGTATCACGCTGCGTGACTCCGGGCAATGACTGTCGTTGTGCCACCTTTGGGGTGGTTTGCCGGGGTGGGTCAGTCGCGAAGCGTGGTCGGGTCGGCGAGGTGGTCGAACTCGCCCGCGCGGACTCCGAGGGTGAAGGCGTGCCACTTGTCGGCGGAGGTGGTGACGGCGTGCCCGGGGCTGTCGGGGTGGTGGATGCGGACGGTGCCGTACGTATCCTCGGACACGCGGATGCGCGAAGCGTGGCTGCCGGCCCGGAGGGCGCGGAGGAGATCTGCGAAGGCGGCGGGGCTGGTACGGAGTATGACCCCGTCGGGGTCGTCGCTCTCGGTGAGCAGTACGGCGGAGTCCAGTGAAGCAACGTTCAGGCATGCCTCCCCTTGCGCGCAGTAGGAGGACTGCTGCCACATGGGCGACTGCATCCGGTTCTCCCTCATAGGCTGTCGGCCAGGTCGTGGATGAAGCGTTGTGACTCGGCCGTGTCCAGGGCCAGGTCCTCCAGGCGGGCGAAGAGCTCCCGGTACTGCGCGAGCGCGTCCGCGTCGTCGATGAACGCCACTCCGTGCGACTGGTCGAGCTGCACCGTGTCGAGCTGTGGAACCGGGCCGTGGAGGTAGTTGATGGTTTGTCCGGAGCCCGGGTACGAGCCGGTAGTGAAGGGGACCACTCGGATGGTCACATGGTCGAACTCGGACATTCGCAGCAGGTGCCGCAACTGGGCTCTGGCGACCTCGGCTCCGCCGAACTGCATCCGCAGAGCTGCCTCGTGAATGACCGCCCGGTAGTTCGTGGGGGAGTTGGGGCGGTGGATTACGGCCTGACGCTTCAGCCGGTGTGAGATCCGGTGCTCGATGCCGTGCGGCGGCAGGGCCGGGATGGCCTGGCGATAGATCTCCCGAGCGTGTTCGGCGGTCTGGAGAAGCCCGGGGATGTGTGCCGTGTGCGCCGTGCGGAGAAGCGTTGCGTGATGTTCCAGCTCCGCGAGATCAAGCAGGGGGGTCGGGAGGGTCTGCCGATACTCCTCCCACCATCCCCGGGTGCGGTCCTCGGCGATGGTGGACAGTGCTTCGACGAATGCCTTGTCTGCGCATGAGTAGATGTCCGCCATGGCGCGCACCCGGTTCGCGCTCACTCCGAACCGGGCGGTTTCGACGTTGCTGAGCTGTCCCTGGCCGACTCCCAGCAAGCGGGCGGCCTGGGTGGAGCTGAGGCCCGTGCGCTCTCTGAGTCTTCGCAACTCGGCACCGACGCGGATGCGTCGGGCGGTGGGGGCTGCCCTCCCGGCCATGCGGACACCTCCATTCGTTCACCTGTACACGGCGTCGCCTTCGCGGGGGAAGTTCGACGCCAATTCTGTTGCCAGCAGTGCAAGTCTTACTTGCCGATGCCTAGCCTTCGTTCCAGGCCACCCGCCCGGAAGCACCCCGCTCGACGGAGCGACCTGGTCACCGGGCACCGAACCTGCTGCACCAGCCCAACACACGCTTCGTCGAGGAGACTTCCATGCTCACCACCGTATCCCCGCCCTGGACCTACGCCCTTCGCCTTCCGCAGGATCCCCGCGCGCCCGGCATCGCGCGGCGTTCGGTGCGGGCGGTGCTGGGGGCCCATCGGCTCTGCGGGCTGGTGGACACCGCCGAACTGCTCGTCTCCGAACTGGTCACCAACGCCTACCGCCATACCGAGGGGCCGTACGGGATGCGACTGCACACGCTTGGACGGGGGCGGCTGCGGGTCGGGGTATGGGACGGCTGCCCCGACGTCCCGGCCCCGTTCGAGGGGCTGCCGCGCAGGCCGGGCCCGGATGCCGAGGGCGGGCGCGGGCTCGCGCTGGTCGCGGTGTGCGCCGACACGTGGGGAGCGACCCGGCTGCCGCACGGCGGGAAGCTGCTGTGGGTGGAACTGGGCGGGGCCCGCCCGTGACCGGCCGGCGAGGCCGACGGCTGTTCCCGGGCACGCCGCGCGAACTGGCCCGGGTCGTCTCCCGGGTGTCGGGTCTGCGGGTCGGGGTGATCGGCGGAAGCATGGTGCTCACCCGTACCGACTGCCCGACGCGCAGCGAGACGGCGCGCCTGCTGGCGGAGGAACTCGCGGACGGGCCCCCGGCCGGAGCACCGGTCGTGGAGCGGGCCGTCCCCATGGCGATGCCGTTCGACGCGGACGACTTCGCCGTTCCCGACCTGGTGCTGCGGACTTCCGGCGGCCGGCCACCGGTGCCCGGCCGGATGCTGAGCACCCACGAGGTCGCGCTCGCCGTGGAGGTCGTGCCCCGGCAGGAGAAGGCACCCGAGCCGACCCAGCGCCCGGCGTGGTACGCCGTCGCCTGCGTACCCGCCCTGCTCGTCGTGGACCCCCGGTACGGCACCTGGGCGGTCCACTCCCGCCCCGAGCACGGGCGGTACCGGGTCCGGCGGCAGGGCGCGTACGGAGAGGACGTCGTGCTGCCCGAGCAGCTCCGGGGTCCGGTCGGGACGGCACGGCTGCCCCTCCACGGCGCCGGGGGCCCGGGGAGGTGAACCGTGCGCCGTCCGATCGGCACACCGCGCGGACGGCCGGCTCAGCGCGGGGCGACGAAGAGGCTCTGGGCGCTGCGGCCGGTCGGCCCCTTCTCGTCGTGGAGCATCGCGTCCGCGAGGCCGATCCCGGCGGCGTCCACACTCGTACGGGCGTCCACGCAGACCCATTCGCCGACCGGGTGCCGGTGCAGATGGACCGTCAGGTCGGGGTTGATGAAGACATGGCGGCCGAAGTCGAGGACGTTGCTCAGCCCGTTGCCCGAGTCGGCGGCCACCAGGACCCGGTCCAGGGCCCGGGGTGCCTCGCCCGCCACCAGGGGGAGGCGCATACGCAGCCAGCACGTCGCCGGCCCGCGGTCCTGCCAGCTCCCCTCGGCGAACCGGGCCTCCATCGCGGTGTGGTAGCCCACGTCCCACGGAACTCCGAAGAACGGGGTCTCGGCGCACTCCGAGGGAGCCCGGACGAGCGGGCCGCGGGCCACCGCCGGGCCGGGCTCCGCCGCCGTGCGGACGCGCAGGGCGCGGGCGTGCATCACCGGCGCCGCGCCGGCCGGGGCGAGCACCGCCTCGACGACCTCGGTGCCGCGGCCCGCGCGCAGAACGGTGGTGGTGATCTCCAGGGGCGCGATCGGCACCGGGCGCAGGATCTCGTAGGTGACGCGGGCGAGGCGCATGTCCGTCCGGGCGCCCGGCCGTTCCTCCAGGGCGCGGCCGAGGAGGGCGGCGGGCGGGCCGGCGTGCTGCGCGGCGGCGTCCCAGGGGCCCCGGGTGTGCTCGGTGGGGGCGTAGCGGTTCTCGTCGAGGCGGATGAAGAACGCCTCGGCCTCCGGTGCCGTCATATCGGGTTGCCTTCCCTGCCTGCGGCTGTCCCCGTGGGCGGCTCGCGCGGGTCCTCGCCGGTCGCTGTGCGCGATCCACGTTACCGAGCGGTAATGGCCTGATCCAGGGGGTTCCCGTGCGGACCCCGGTTCCACGGGCCCGCGGTCCGCGGATCTTCGTCACAACCCTCCTGTCCGGCACCGCGGTTCACTAAGGTGCTTGCCGTGACCGACGACACAGGGATACAGGCGCGCATCGACACCACCCGACCCCACACGGCCCGGATCTGGAACTACTGGACCGGCGGCAAGGACAACTACCCGGTCGACCAGGCCGTCGGCGACCAGATCAGGGAGCTGCACCCCGGTATCGGGGAGTACGCCCTCGCGGACCGGCGCTTCCTCGGGCGGGCGGTCCGGCATCTCGCCGCCGATGTGGGCATCCGTCAGTTCCTCGACATCGGCACCGGGTTGCCCAGTGCCGACAACACCCACGAGGTCGCCCAGCGCGTCAGCCCCGACGCGCGGATCGTGTACGTCGACAACGATCCCCTGGTCCTGGTGCACGCGCGGGCGCTGCTCACGGGCACGCCCGAGGGCCGCACCGACTATCTGGACGCCGATCTGCGGGACACGGACACGATCCTGGAACGCGCGGCGGACACGCTGGACTTCTCGGAGCCGGTCGCGCTGATGCTGCTCGGCGTCGTCATCTTCGTGGAGGACGACGCCGAGTCGTACGCGGTGGTGCGCCGGCTCATGGAGGCGCTGCCCGCGGGGAGCCATCTGGTGCTCTCGCACACCATCACCAGCCCCGCGATGCCCGACGTGGACGAGGCCGTCGCCTTCTGGAACGAGAACGGCACCCCGCGCCTCACCCAGCGCACGCCGGCGCAGGTGGCCCGCTACTTCGACGGCCTGGAGCTGCTGGAGCCGGGCGTGGTCTCGTGCAACCGCTGGCGGCCGGACGAGCAGGACCTGCGGGCCCCGGCCGAGGTCGCCATGTACGGCGGGGTGGGCCGCAAGGCGTAGCGGGAGGCTGCGGAGAACGCGGCAGGGGCGCCCGTCCTTCAAGGACGGGCGCCCCTTCGCGTGGTGCGCGGCCGTGCGTCAGCGGCCGAGGACCATGTAGCCGAGGAGGCCGAGGGCGACGGCCAGCAGGGCGATGAAGGTGATCGTGGCGGCGGCACCGCCGGCGTCACCACGACCCTGCTTGCGGTCGCGGGCTCCCCCGTTCTGCGTGATCTCCGTGTCCGGTGCGTCGGTCACGATCGCAGAGTTCTTCACTGGTGCTCCTGTGGTGCTCGCCCCGCCGTGGTCGACGGCGGGGTTCTGGCCTCAGCCTGGTTGGCTGCGTGACACAGAGTAGTGGCAACTGGTTCAGACCACATACCCGGGTGCGGAGGCCCCCGAGCCCGCTACCGGCCTCTTTGGTGCCCCGCCCTCGTATCGTACGGGTACATGGCGAGTGCACCGACACATTCGCGTCAGGTGATCGACTGCGGAGCGTGACGGACGGGGTGGTCCCGGTGACGCTGCCGCCCGGCGGTCACCGTGGCTTCGCCGGATCGGCACCGCTCCTCCATGAATCCATGGGCGGGGCTCCCGGCGGACGGCGCGCAAGAGGGCGCCCCGGACGCGGGCCGACGGGGGCGGCGGCCGGCGTCCGGGGCGGGATGACGCCCGGGTGGGGGCCCGGGCGCGGTCGCGGGGAGAGGGGGGAGACTCCCGGCGACCCGGTCGGGGGTCGGCCACGGTGTGCCGAGGAATGCTCGGCACCTCAGGGGCGTCAGGGGTGGCCGAATCGGGTCGGGCGTGGTGTCAGCCGCCGACGTACCAGCTGAAGCCGCCGCTGGACGAGGCGACCGCCAGCAGCACGATGAAGAGCACCAGGGCGACGATGCCCAGCACGATGCCCGCCTTGGCCATGCCCGCCCCGCCCTTGCTGGGCGACTGCTTCAGGCCCACATAGCCGAGCACGACGGCGAGCGGCCCGAGGATCACGTTGAAGACGAACACGCCGGCGATGCCGCAGACGAGGCTCGCGATGGCCAGGCCGTTCGCCGTGGAGCGCCCGCCGGCGCCGACTATGTGTCCGGAGCTTCCCATCGTTGTCTCCTGCCCTTCGTCCTGTGCCGTTGCCCTGGGGCCGCGTTCGTGAACTCCGTGTGCCCGTCCCGGGGAGATGCACGCGGAGGGAACCGAGGGGAATTCGACGGGCCTTCGGACAGGGCCCGCAGGGCCGCGTTCGCCGCGTGGTACCCGCACATTCCGTGGACGGAGGGCCCGGGCGGGGTGGCAGACGAGCAGAGCCAGGTGCCGGGGACCGGGACCCGGTACGGATCCCACCGGGCAACGGGCCTGGCCACGGCCTGGCGCAGGCTCAGCGCACCGCACCCGATGTCCCCGCCCACGTAGTTGGCGTTGTACGCACCCAACTTGGCGGCCGATACTCCGCGTTCGGCGAGCACCGTGTCCGTGAAGCCGGGCGCGTGCGCCTCGATCGCGGCGCGGACGAGCGGAAGCGGATCGCGCGGATCGCCCTGCGGGACGTGCACATAGGCCCAGACGGGCCGGCGCCCGCGGACGGCCCGGCCGGGGTCGGCGGCGGTCGGGTCGACCAGGATGACGTAGGGCCTCTCGGCCCGCCTGCCCCGCGCGGTTGCCGTCTCGGCGCGGCGCAGCTCGTCCGCCGTGCCATGATCGCCCCCGAGATGGACGGTGGCCGCCTGCCCGAGCCGGGGGTCGCGCCACGGGATGGGCCCGGCGACGAGGAAATCCGCCTTCGCGGCCCCGGGGCCGTAGCGGTAGCGGGACAGGCTGCGGCGGTAGGCGTCGGGCAGCGGTGCGATGCGGGCCAGTTCCCGAGGCGAGACGTCCAGCATGGTGATGCGCCGTCCGGCGGGCAGCTCGTCCAGGCTGTTCACCCGGACGCCGGTGTGGAACCGGCCGCCCAGCCGCTCGATCCGCGCCGCCATGGCCGCCGCGACCGTGCCGGCCCCGCCCTCGGGGACCGGCCAGCCGGTGCGGTGTGCCAGGTGGCCGAGGAGCAGGGCGACGGCCGCCGTGGTCGGCGATGGAAGCCGGCCGACCCCGTGCGCGGCCACACCGGCGAGCAGCGCCCGTCCCCTCGCGGTGCGCAGCGTTCCCCCGAGCCTCAGCGCGTGGACCGGGATGCGGGGGGCGAGGGCTGCCAGCGCCCTTGCCGGCGGCAGGCTGCGCTGGTCGGACAGCATCAGGTCCACCACGTCCTGGGAACACTCCAGCAGCGGTTCCATCAGACGGCGCCAGCGCGGCCCGTCCTCCCCCAGCTCCGCGCAGGTGGTGTCCAGGTCCCGCCACGCGAGGGCGGCGGGCGCGCCCTGCAACGGGTGCGCGTAGGCGACGGGCGAGTGGAGGAGGCGCACGCCGTCGTCCGCGAGGTCCAGTGAGCGAAGAAAAGGCGAGACGGGCGCCATCGGCAGCACAGCGGCGCAGATGTCGTGCACCACCTCAGAGTCGAAGAGCGCCTCCGTGCGCAGTCCGCCGCCGATGCGCGGATGCGCCTCGAACACCTCGACGGCGAGCCCGGCGCGCGCCAGCGTGAGCGCGGCGGCGAGTCCGTTGGGGCCGGAGCCCACGACCACGGCGTCCGTCATGGACGACTCCTCCGGGACGCCGGGGTCATCAGTGGAAGGCCAGCCATCCGATGCCCCCGGCGCAGGTGAGCGCCGCGGCGGCGATCGCCGCCGGGCGCCGGCGGCGCAGCGCGGCCGCGATCAGCAGCGCGGTGAGGAGCACGGCGAGGGTGCCGATGCCGCCGCGCAACGGGCCCTGGCTGTAGCCGAACTCGGCGGCGTTCTGTGCCAGCCAGGCGAACCAGGCGATCCTCATGGGCGCTTCTCCTCGGTGTGGTGGGGAACGGGGGCGGGGACGGGTTCAGTCGTCGGACGCGAGCGAGGGCGCGGAGGTGAGGGTGGCGACCGCGAGGCGGTCGGTGCGCTCCGGGGCGGCGCCGTACCGGTGCAGGAGCAGCCATCGGCCGTCGTCGTGGGCCGCGGCCACGACGGAGGCGTCCCGGGTGGCGCCGTTGTGCCACAGGACCGGGCCACCGCGCTGCCAGGTGGCCGCGGGCGCACCCAGCCGTCGTTCCACGAGCAGGCCGACCAGTACCCGGGCCATGGTCCGGGGGGTCGCCCACAGGCCGCCGGACGGCAGGATCGCGCCGGTCAGGGTCCACATCGGGCGGGGCCGCCCGAAGAGGGTGCGCGGCACGAGGCGGCGCTCCCGCGGCGGTGACGCGGTGACCGACCCCGCCGGCAGCTCCAGGGGCTGGAGGACGTACTCGTCCACCAGTTGCTCGTAGGTGCGTCCGGTGGCGGTGGAGAGGGCGAGGCCGAGGGCGGCGTATCCCAGGTTCGAGTACTCCGGCTCGTCCCGCGGCCGCGGGGACAGGCCCTTCAGCGCGGTCCGCAGCGCGGGCTCCGTGAAGTGGGCGTACGGGTCGCCGGGCGGGCCGGTCGGCTGCGGAGGCAGCCGGGGCAGACCCGAGGTGTGCTCGGCGAGGTGGCGCAGGGTCACGGGGCAGCCCGCGTCCACCTCGTCGACCAGCTCGCACAGTGCCGTGTCCGCGTCCAGCACGCCCTGCTCCGTCAGCCGGGCGAGGACGGTGCCGGTGAAGACCTTGCTCAGCGAACCGATCTCCACGAACCGGTCGGGATCGTGCCCGTGGGTGACGCGGTCCGGGATGCCGGGACCGCCGAGGAGGCAGGTGGGGTTCCGCACGGTCGGGTTCTCCTGTCTGGACGTGGACGTGGACGTGGACGAAGGCAGGGGCGGGGCGGCTGTGCCGGGCGGCGGCCCGCCCCGGGTCAGGCCGGCCCGGCGGAACCGGCTGCTGCGGGGGCGGGTGCGGCGGCGCTCTCCTCGGGCACGCCATCGGGCTCGGCCCGCTCCGCCCGCGCCCCGGACCGCCGCGCCGCGAGCCCCTCCCAACGGGTACGCGCGGTGGCGGCCACGCGTTCGAGCGCCGAGGAGAGGAAGACGAGGTCGCAGGCGATCATCGTCAGGGCGAAGCCCGTGAGGCCCATGAAGAACGCGATGGACAGATGGAAGGCGATGGAGACGGCCGCCGCCCAGGGGCGCAGCGCCGGGACGAGGACGCCGAGCGGGAAGTACACCAGGAACGCCACGGTCCCGTAGGTGCCGAGGACGACCAGGGCGTCACTCTCGTACACCAGGTGGGACCAGCCGGGAAGTTCGAACTCCGGCACGCGCATCACGTAGAAGAGCGCGGTGCCGTCCTGCCACTCCTGGCCCATGACCTTGTAGAGGCCGGAGACGACGTAGACCAGGCAGATCTGGACGGCGACCATCAGCACGCCCAGGTTGTGGAAGGGCACGCGCACGGCCCGCAGCCCTCCCGGCAGCCGTGCGGCGACGTGCTCCCCGAGACCCGTGGGCAGCGCGAACCGGTCGTAGCAGCGGGTCAGCAGCAGGAACGGGATGACGACGTAGGCGAGGTTGTCGCCGCCGTCGAGCAGCGCGGGCTGGCGCTGGTAGACCGACCACAGCAGCACCCAGTGGACGGCCAGTCCCGCCCTGCCGCCGACGCCGAGCAGCACGGCGAGGGCCGCGGCGATGCCCGAGTGGAAGACGAGCTCGGACCAGAGGGAGGAGCCGGACAGCGCGTAGAGGCTGAAGCCGGTGAGCTGGTCGAGGAACTCGTCGTGAGGCAGGATCCCGTCCGGGCCGAAGAGGTAGCTCCGCTCCCCGTACTGGCTGAGGTAGTACATGAGCCCGACGAAGCCGAGCAGGACGCGGGTTCCCGACACGCCCGTGACGGCGACGGGGTGCAGCGTCCAGGCGTCCAGCCGGGCGGTGAGGTTCTTCATCGGAGCTCCTCGCTCTTCACCCAGCCGAAGTCCTTGACCATGACCTTGTCCTCGGCCGAGGGGTCGTTCCGCTTCGACCACGGCGGCAGCTGGCGGACGTACATGCGGACCTGGACCTTCTGCGGCGGCCCGCCGTCGCAGGCGCTCGGCAGCCGGTCGTAGGCGTAGCGCGAGAGGGTCTTCACCGCCTCCTCCTCGGTGACCTTCTCGTACGGGAGCGGGGGGAGGACGGGCTTCTTGTCGTTGGTCTGCTGCTGCCGCACCCGGCGCACCAGCTCCTCGGAACTGGTGACGTTCTGCAGGGCGGCCGAGACGACCCGCACATCCCGCGAGGGGAAGAAGCGGGAGTCCTGCACCTTCGCCATGGCCTCGGCGGAGACGTCGTAGTACTCGGAGACCGAGCCGTCCCCACAGGTCGCGCGGGCGATGATGCCGCGGTCGTCGGACATCGGGCTGGGCGCGAACAACTGCCAGTTCTGCGAGAAGTACGGGTCCAGGTACTCGGCCACGGCGTCCCCGTAGACCAGCTTCGCCGGGCTGAGGGGCGCCTGGGACAGGGCGGCCACGGTCATGTGAACGCCCAGGAGGGCGCCGCCGACGAGCAGCGCCGCCCTCCTGGTGGTGCGGTGTTCCGTCGTCACGTGGCGATCAGCGGTCGAAGACCGTGTCGGCCGCGACGCCCTGCGGCAGGCTCGTCGGGCTGGCGAACAGACTGCCGTGGCTCAGCATGTTGTCGGCGTTGCTCTTGGCGACGACGGCCATGCCCTTGCCGACGGCCGTGGCCTTGTTGGCTCCCTTCGTGGCGGCCTTGCCGACCGACTTCGCCGCCTTGCCCAGCAGCGAGCCGATGGCCTGCGGCGCGGGCTGCGCGCCCTCGACGGCGGCGACCGGGGCGGCCGGCTGCGCCGGCGCGGCCTGGGCGCTGCCCTGGGTGGCGGCGAACAGGGCGACACCGGCGGTGGCGACACCGGCGGCGGTGGCGATCTTCTTGATGTTCACAGGTATTCCTCACCTCGGATGGGCGGTCCGTGTGGCGACCGCCCGCGAACGGGCACAGCTCCGCACCGACCCCTGCCGTACGGAAGGGGCGGTGTTCCGGTGGGCTGCTGCTCCGAGCCTGCCGCGTGGGGCCGGGGCTCTCCATTGCCTCTAGAGGCATCGCCTGGTGAGGCGTCGCCGCATCAGGCGATGCCTCATGCGGCGACGCCCGGCGGGGCTCCGCTCACGAGGCGATGGCGTCGTCGGCCAAGGTGTCGTGGTGCTGGACGGCGACCAGGCTCGCCTCGAATCTGGACCCGACGTCCAGCTTGCGGACGATGCTGGTGATGTGCGCCCGCAGGGTCCGTTCGGCGATCCCGAGCTGGCCCGCCAGCACGCGGTTGGTCTTTCCCTTCGCGAGGTTGCGCAGGACCTCGCGCTCCCGGCCGGTCAGCCGGTCGAGCTTCTCGACGTTCACCGAAACGGGAAACGGGTGGGAATCATGTGCCGCTGTCATCGTTCTCCCCCTGTGTCTCTGCCCGCACGGGCCCCAAGGAGCGGGACGCCGCGCGGTGGGACGGGCAGGACCGTGCGAGGGCCGGCACTGGTCGGGTGCCGGAATCGCGGCCCGCCCGGCCCGACTTCGGCTGAAGCCTACTCGGAAGTACGGACGCGTACTCGGCGGGCCGTTGTCCTCCTCGGTGGGGCGTTCGCCTTCTACACTGGCCGGTGGTCGGTCTACTGCCGTGCGACGAGGAGTGGTTGACGGTGCGTAAGGCGTGGCTGGTCGCCGGGGTGTCCTTCGGGGGCGCGCTGCTGTTCCTCGCGCTGCTGGTCGTGGGGACGTACTCGGCCGCCGCCGGGCTGTTCGGCGGGGACGGCAAGAACGGCACGGTCTCCCTCGCCAAGGGGGCGGTGCCCGCGAAGTACCAGGCCCTCGTGCAGAAGTGGGGCACCCTCTGCCCGGCCATCAACCCCGCCCTGCTCGCCGCCCAGCTCTACCAGGAGAGCGGCTGGAACCCGCGGGCGCAGAGCCCGGCCGCCGCGCAGGGGATCGCGCAGTTCATCCCGGGCACCTGGGCCACCCACGGCATCGACGGGGACAAGGACGGCGACCGGGACGTCTGGGACCCGGCCGACGCGATCCCCTCGGCCGCCTCGTACAACTGCGAACTCGCCGGATATGTGCGCAAGGCACCCGGCGACCCGACCAACAACATGCTCGCCGCCTACAACGCGGGCGCCTACGCGGTCATCAAGTACGGCGGTGTCCCGCCCTACCGCGAGACACAGAACTACGTGAAGGTCATCCGCACCCTGGAGAAGAGCTTCGCGCGGCCCGCCGGGCGGGTGGAGCCCTCGCGGCAGGCGGCCGGCGCCATCTACTTCGCGCAGCAGAAGCTCGGCACCCCGTACCTCTGGGGCGGCAACGGCACCCCCGAGCAGGGCGGGCGCTTCGACTGCTCGGGCCTCACCCAGGCCGCCTACCGGACCGTGGGGATCGAGCTGCCCCGCGTCGCCAACGACCAGTACAACGCCGGGCCGCACCCCTCGCGGGACGAGCTGATGCCCGGTGACCTGGTGTTCTTCTCGGACGACCTGACCAACTCCCGGGCCATCCGGCATGTCGGCCTCTACGTCGGCGGCGGCTACATGATCAACGCTCCGTTCACCGGCGCGGTGATCCGCTTCGACAAGATCGACACCCCCGACTACTTCGGCGCGACCCGGGTCACCAAGGACGGCGCGGCGGCGCTGCCGACTCCGCCCGCGGGGACCTGACGCCTCCGGTCATGGCTGGAAACAGACCCTGGCCGCAGGGCTCTGAGCTGCGACGACGTATCACTCTTCGATAACGTCATCGTGATCGTTCGGTGGAGAGCGGAACGGCACCATGGATCGCGTCGTTCCCTTGGACAGGGACAGCCGCACTGACCATGCAGCACGCACCTGACGGATCACGGGGGTTGGCAGAGCGGCGCACAGGCGGTGCGCCCGCAGGCGACAAGGCAAGGGGCCGCGGCAGATGGCTGGACTCGCGAACGGGTTCCCCGTCACGGAGGCGAGGAGCGGGACCAACCCCGACGTCGGCCTGCTCTACGACATCAACGGCCTGGCCAAGGACGCCCCCGGCTGGTTCGACCGGGTCATGTCGTTCACCGGCGAGTACGGGATCATGATCGCCCTGGTCCTGGTGGTGCTCGGCTGCTGGTGGAGCGTCCGCCGGCGCGGCACCACGGAGGACTCCGTCTCGGCCCTCGCCGGACTGGTGTGGGCGCCCCTCGCCGCGGGCATCGCCCTGCTGATCAACATCCCCATCCGGGGTTTCGTCGAGCGGCCGCGGCCGTTCCTCGACCACCAGGGCCTGGAGGTGCTGGTGGCGGGGAAGACCGACTTCTCCTTCGTCAGCGACCACTCGACGATGGCCATGGCGATCGCCGCCGCCGTGTTCATCGCCAACCGCCGCTTCGGCGCGGCGGCCCTCGCCCTCGCCGCCGCCGAGGGCTTCTGCCGCGTGTACATGGGTGTGCACTACCCGACCGACGTCATCGGCGGGTTCGCGCTCGGCACCGCCGTCGCCCTGCTGCTCGCCCCGCTCGCCCTCGCGCTGCTCACCCCGCTGGTGTCCGCGGTGGCCGCGTCGCCGCGTCTCGGCCGGCTGGTCCGCTCGCGCCGGGCGGGCGCCGGACGGCTCGTCACCGAGCCCCTCGACATCCCGGACCCGCGCGGCGGACGGCGCGGCCCGGGGCACAAGGACCTGGCGGCGTAGGAACGCGGGGCACGCGGAGCGCGCGGGATCGGGAGGGGCCGGCCCGGGCGGGCGGCCCGGACGGGGGGCAGACCCCGGCAGCCGCGGGGAGCCCGCCCCCGAGCCCGGCCGCCGCGGGGGCTCACTGCCCGAGCCCGGCCGCGGGGAGCCCTCCGCCCCCGCCGCGGGCCAGACCCGGCCCCGGCCGTGAGGCCGCGTCAGCCCCGGCGGGTCAGATCACCTGGGGGTGGTCGAAGACCCGGTCCGGGTCGTAGCGCCGCTTCAGCCGCGCGAGCCGGTCCGCCGCCGGCCCGTAGTACGCCTCCCGCCAGTTCCGCAGCTCCGGGTCCGCGTAGTTCTGGTACGCGGCCCCCGAGGCGTACCGGCGCAGCGAGGCACGGGTCTCCCGCAGCCAGGACCGCGCCGCCGTGCCCGGAGTGTCCGGCCGCCACGCGGCGATGTACTGCGCGAGCAGCCGGGAGCGCCGGTGCACGAAGGAGGTGGCCAGCGGGTCCACCCGGTTCACCGCCCCGCCCAGCGCGGTGAGCTGGATCGTCCCGCCGCCCGCGCCCTGCCCCGCCGGGATGCGGGTGAACGCCTCTGCCGCCGCGAGCAGCGCGCGCACCCCGCCGTCCGGGATCACGCGGTCGTAGAAGTCCGAGGCCGAGGCGTAGGTCTCGCGCCGCAGCGCGCCCCGCTCCGACCGGCCCGGGGTGGTGCCCGGCAGTCGGCAGCGGTCCTCGTCGAGGGAGGAGCACCCGGCGAAGGCGAGCATCGCGTCCAGATAGGAGCGGGGGCGCAGGGCCACCGAGGAGGCGGGGGACCCGGCGGCGTCCGCGAGCCGGTCGACGGCGTTGCGCAGCCCGGCCTCGTCGCCGAGGGTGAACGCCGTGACGGAGAGGGTCGGCCGCACCCCGCCCGGCCCGGCGGACAGATGCAGCGAGGACCAGATCTCGTCCGGCTGCGCGGGTCCCCACCGCTGCCAGGCCGCGAGCACGGCGGCCGCCCTCGGCCAGGGCCAGGACAGATACGCGGTGACCGTCGGCGGGGCCGGGTGGGTGCGGAAGCGGAAGCCGGTGACCACGCCGAAGCTGCCCGTGCCGCCGCCGCGCAGCGCCCAGAAGAGGTCGGCGTCCGCCTCGGGGCTCGCGGTCCGGGTCCGCCCGTCCGCGGTGACGACCGTCGCCTCCAGGAGGCTGTCGCAGGTCAGCCCGTAGGTGCGGGAGGTGACGCCGTGGCCGCCGCCGAGGGTCAGTCCGGAGATGCCGACCGTGGGGCAGGAGCCGCCGGGGATCGTCCGCCCGGCGCGCGCCAGGGTGCGGTAGACGGTGGCCAGTTTCGCGCCCGCGCCGATGGTGCCGTCCGCCGCGACGCCGTCCAGCGAGGACACGTCGACGACGAGCCGGCCGTCTCCGGAGGACCAACCCCCGTAGGAGTGGCCGCCGTTGCGGACGGCGACGGGGACGCCGTGGGCCCGCGCGTACGCCAGGCACTCGCGGACGTCCCCCTCCCCGGCGGCGTAGGCGACGGCGGCGGGCTTCAGGCCGTCGAAGCGGGTGTTGTAGAGCTGCCGGGCACTCGTCCAGTCCGCGTCGCCCGGGGCGACGAGCCGGCCGTCGAGACCGCGGGCGAGGGCGGCCCAGTCGGCGGGGGCGTTCCCCTTCGGCGTGGTGGACGCGGACGCCGACCCCGGTGGGGAGGCGGGCCGGGTGCCGGGGGTGGTGCCGGCCGAGCCGGTCGGGCCGCCGTCGCCGCCGGTGCAGGCGGTGGCCGCCGCGCCCGCGGTGAGGGCGGTGGCGGTGGTGAGCAGTGTGCGCCGGTCCATGTCGTCCTCCCGGGGACGGAGACGGAAGAAGGGGACGGCGGGTTCCGTCGAGGGGACGCGGCTCGGGGCTCGGGCGTCAGCCGGGCGTGGCGTGGGTGCGGGCGTCCGTGCGGGCGCGGTCGCGGGATCTGCGGGCGGGGCCGGACCATCCGCAGCTGCACCGCGCGACGGCGAAGGAGCCGCGTTCGACGGTGCTGGTGAGATGCGTGGCGCCGTCCGTCGGAGGGGCGGCGGGCGGGTCCTGCTCGGGCACGTGACCACGGTACTGCCCGCCGCCGGGCCGCGGGACACCGCGTACCCGGCGCGGGATTCGGGCCCGCCCCGGGACCGGACCGGCGGGCGGCCGGTGCGTCCCGCGTCCGGGAACCGCGTGACGAGGTGACAGGGGCCGTCGTTAGGGAGGCGGGTGGGATTCCTGGAGGCAAGCGGTCCCGGTATGGGGGTTTGGCAGGCGATGGTGGTGCAGCGGCACTGGGGCAGAAGCGGCACGATGGCCGTCGCGGCGACCGTGGTGGGGGTGATGGCGGCCACGGGGTGTTCCGGCGAGGGGGCCGCGGCCGAGGACGGCAAGGGCGGCCCCGGCGCCGAGGCGGTCCGCACCGCCGCGGACGCGCTGGCCGGGGCGGGCAGCTCCCGGGCCCGGACCGCCATGGAGATGGCCACCGGGGGCACGCGCGTCACCATCCGCGGGGAGGGCGGCTACGACTTCGCCCGGGGCACCGGCCGGCTGCGGGTGGTACTGCCCGAGGACCCGGCGGGCCCGGCCGAGCACAAGCCGATCACCGAGCTGCTGACGCCCGGCGCGCTTTATATGAAGAACCGGGGCGCGGGTGTCCCCGCCGACAAGTGGGTCCGGGTGGACACCACCGCGCTGGACGACGGGAACCTCGTCACCGGCGGGGCGACCGATCCGCTGGCGGCGGCCGAGCTGCTGCGGGGCGCCGAGCAGGTCGCGCTCGTCGGGGAGGCCGTGGTGGAGGGGCACAAGGTCCGGCACTTCCGGGGCACCACCGACATCCGGCGGGCGGCCGAGGTGGCGCGTCCCCAGGTGCGGGCCTCGCTCGCGGCGGCGGCGAAAGGGTTCAGCAAGCACGCCGTCCCCTTCGACGCGTACCTCGACTCCTCGGGCCGGCTCTGCAAGGTGCGGCACCGGTTCACCTTCGCCAACGAGGGCCGGTCGGTGGCGGTGACCTCCACCACCGTGCTCTTCGACTTCGGGACGCCGGTCGAGGTGCGGCTCCCCGAGGAGCGGGACATCTACTCCGGCAAGGTCGGCGCCTGATCCGGCGGCGCCGGAGCCGCCACACGGGCCGGGAGCCCGAAGGGACCCGGGAAGGCCAGGGCGCAAATGGTCCGGACGTGCCATGCGCGGTGTGTGGCCCGCTCCCTACGCTAGGAGACCGGACCGAAGCGAAGCGACAGCGGTGGGAACGAGGTGACGGCGCGTGGCTCCGCCCAGTACGACGGCAGTCCCGGACGACTGCGTGGCCCTCGCCGAGATCGAACTGTGCGGCGAGCTGATGATCGCGGCCTCCGCCGCGGACGGTGAGCGGCTCAGCCCGGACCGGATCGACGAAGTGCTCATGGTCACGGCCGAGCGGCGGGCCAGGGTGCCGGTCCCGCGCCGGGCCGCCGCCGAGAACCGCTGAACCGAGAAGCGCTGAACCGAGGACCCCGGAGCCGAGAAGCGCCGAGCCGAGAAGCGCCGAGCCGAGAACCGCTGATTTCCGGCCAACAGCGAGGGCCCGCGGAGCCGGGCCGCGGCCGGGCCCGCCCCGCGGCACCCGGCGGCGCGCACGGCCGGACCGGTCAGGTGCGCAGCAGGCGGGCGATGGCCTTGGTGGCCTCCTCCACCTTGGCGTCGATCTCCTCGCCGCCCTTGAGGGCCGCGTCGGCGACGCAGTGGCGCAGGTGCTCCTCCAGGAGCTGGAGGGCGAAGGACTGGAGCGCCTTCGTCGAGGCCGAGACCTGCGTGAGTATGTCGATGCAGTAGACGTCCTCGTCGACCATCCGCTGGAGACCGCGGATCTGGCCCTCGATCCGGCGCAGCCGCTTGAGGTGCTCGTCCTTCTGCTTGTGGTAGCCGTGCACCCCGCGGTCGTGGTCGGTCACGACCTCGGTCCCGGTCGCCGCTCCGCCCTCGGTTTCGGAGCCGGTGACGGTCCCGGTCTCGGTGGTCGTCATCGCGTCCTCCCGTTGTCCTGAAAGGGGTCTGTATACCCCTCGTGGGTATATGTTAACGAATCGTGCGGAAATCGGAGGGGGTCTGTGCGGATCAGGCCGTTCGATGGGCGACACTGGGTTGTCGCCGCTCAGCAGTGGCCGGATGATGCGCCTAGCATCAGCCTGACCGACACCGGAACACCCCGAGGACCCCTTGTGCGATTTCGTCTGACCCCCAGGGAGACGAGCTTCTACGACATGTTCGCCGCGTCCGCGGACAACATCGTCACCGGCTCGAAGCTCCTGATGGAACTGCTCGGCGCGGAGCCCTCCGCCCGGGCCGAGATCGCGGAGCGGATGCGGGCGGCGGAGCACGCGGGGGACGACGCGACACACGCGATCTTCCACCAGCTCAACTCCTCTTTCATCACGCCGTTCGACCGCGAGGACATCTACTCCCTCGCGTCCTCCCTCGACGACATCATGGACTTCATGGAGGAGGCCGTCGACCTCGTCGTCCTCTACAACATCGAGGAGCTGCCCAAGGGTGTCGAGCAGCAGATCGAGGTCCTGGCACGGGCGGCGGAGCTGACCGCGGAGGCCATGCCGCACCTGCGGACCATGGACAACCTCACCGAGTACTGGATCGAGGTCAACCGTCTGGAGAACCAGGCCGACCAGATCCACCGCAAGCTCCTGGCCCACCTCTTCAACGGCAAGTACGACGCCATCGAGGTCCTCAAGCTCAAGCAGATCGTGGATGTGCTGGAGGAGGCCGCTGACGCGTTCGAGCACGTCGCGAACACGGTGGAGACCATCGCGGTCAAGGAGTCCTGAGCTTCGTGGACACCTTTGCCCTGATCGTGACCATTGGTGTCGCGCTCGGCTTCACGTACACCAACGGCTTCCACGACTCCGCGAACGCCATCGCGACCTCCGTGTCGACGCGTGCGCTCACCCCCCGGGTCGCGCTGGCGATGGCCGCGGTCATGAACCTCGCGGGCGCCTTCCTCGGCCAGGGGGTCGCCAAGACCGTCAGCGAGGGGCTCATCGCGACCCCGCACGGCGACCGCGGTATGGGCATCCTCTTCGCGGCGCTCGTCGGCGCGATCGTCTGGAACCTCGTCACCTGGTACTTCGGGCTGCCCTCGTCCTCCTCGCACGCCCTCTTCGGCGGGATGGTCGGCGCGGCGCTGGCCGGTGGGACGGATGTGATCTGGACCGGGGTGCTGGAGAAGATCGTCATCCCGATGTTCGTCTCCCCGATCGTCGGTCTGGTCTGCGGCTATCTGGTGATGGTCGCGATCATGTGGATGTTCCGGCGGGCCAACCCGCACAAGGCGAAGCGCGGCTTCCGGATCGCGCAGACCGTCTCGGCGGCCGGTATGGCGCTGGGCCACGGCCTCCAGGACGCGCAGAAGACCATGGGCATCGTGGTCATGGCGCTCGTGATCGCGGACGTCGAGCAGGCGGGCGACGAGATCCCGGTCTGGGTCAAGATCGCGTGTGCGGTGATGCTGTCGCTGGGTACCTACGCGGGCGGCTGGCGCATCATGCGGACGCTGGGCCGCAAGATCATCGAGCTGGACCCGCCGCAGGGGTTCGCGGCGGAGACGACCGGCGCGTCGATCATGTTCGGCTCGGCGTTCCTCTTCCACGCGCCGATCTCGACCACGCATGTGATCACCTCGGCGATCATGGGCGTCGGCGCGACGAAGCGGGTGAACGCGGTCCGCTGGGGCGTCGCGAAGAACATCATCCTGGGGTGGTTCATCACCATGCCGGCCGCGGCGGCGGTCGCCGCGCTGAGCTACGCGGTGGTCTGGCTGATCTTCGGCTGACGGGTCCCGCCCGGCAGCCGGAAAGGGGCGGGGAGAGAAGGGGACACCCCTCTCTCCCCGCCCCTTCGCTTTCCCGGGGTTACGGGACGGTCAGTGGCTGAACCACCGGCCGAAGTGGGCGCTGCCGTTGCCGGCGCCCATGCTGAAGCTCCGGGCGCCGGTGACCCCGTTGGTGTCGATGACCCCGCCGGGACCGGTCGGCAGCTGCCAGACCCGGCCGACCCAGGTGTTCTCGCCGTTGCCGCCGACATAGACCTCGGGCCGGCCGTCGCGGTCGGCGTCGAGGACGGTGACCGCCTCGCCGAAGTGGTCGGACTTCTCGGAGGTGTCCGGGATGCCCTTGGTGTTCTGCGTCAGGACCCGCGCACCCGTGGTGGTCACGCCGGTCTTGGAGCCGCGCAGCACGGTGATCGAGCCGGCCACGGCGGTCTCGGCCCCGGTGCCGCCCTCCCAGGAGGCGCCGACGACGATGTCCGCGTAGCCGTCCCGGTCGAGGTCGCCCAGGGCCACGTCGTTGCCCCAGCGGTCGCCCTTCTCGTTGACGCCGGGGACGCCCGGGGACGCCTGGTCGTAGAAGCGCGCCGGGAGGGTCCGGCTGACGCCGTCGGGGCCGCCGAAGGTGACGGTGATACCGCCGGTCATCTTCTGGATGAAGCGCTGCGGGGAGCCGACGAAGTCCTGGTAGCCGTCGCCGTTGATGTCCCCGAAGCGGCCGCCGTGCCGGGCGTCGATCGAGCCGCCGGGCACCAGCCCGCCGCGGGTGCCCTTGAGGACCAGGGCCTTGAAACCGCTGGTGGTGGCGCCGTTGCCCATCGCGACGATGTCCGCGATGCCGTCCCCGGTCATGTCGCCGACCCGGACGCCGCTGACGGCCACCTGGTCCCTGGCCTTGGTGTCCCGGAAGACGGCCGAGGCCGGCTTGCCGGTGGCGCGGTCGAACGGGCCGTACCGCACGGCCATCCCCCAGTTCGCTCCCGCGTTCGCGGAGCGGACCTGGGCGGGCAGGACGAGGTCCTGCCTGCCGTCGCCGTTCACGTCCCCGATGGCCAGCGAGGAGGACTCGATGGCGGGGGACGCGGTGGTGCCGGCGCCGGCCGGCAGCTCGGTGCCGCCGGAGAGGCCGGCGGGGCCGCCCCACAGCACCAGGATCGTCCCGTTGTCCGTGATGGCCAGGTCGTCGTAGCCGTCGTGGTCGAGGTCGCCGTGGGCGGCTTCCGTTCCCCAGCCGTTGCTGCGGTGCCGGGGCTCGCCCGGGATGCCGGGGGTGGCATGGGTGGTGATCTGCTGCCGGTCCGTGCGCAGACCGGTGGCGGAGCCGTAGATCACGGAGACGGCCCCGGCCCGCTTGATGCCCGTCACGGTGGCGTTCGGGGCGCCGACGGCCAGGTCCGGGTAGCCGTCGCCGTTGAAGTCGGCGGGGGCGGGGACGGCGGCGGCCTTGGCCTTGGTGGCGGCCGGTGCCTTGGCCGCGGGGGCCTTGGCGGTGGGCGCGGCGGCGACCTGGGTCGCGCCGGCGAGGGCGAGGACGGCCGTGGTGCAGGCGGCCGCCGTCACGCGGTGGATGGTGCGCAAGAAGGTTCCCCCAGGGTGCTTCGGATTCACGGGCGGCGGTCGCGGCCCGTGGCGGGTGCACGGGGGAGACCGGCAAGCCGATCATGAGGTTGTGCGGTCGGCGGAGTGGTCTTCGCCATAGTCCGCCCTGGTGCGGGCAGCGTACGGGCCGGTGGACGTGAGTAGGGCCCGCCCCCTCACCAGGGGGCGGGCCCTTCGCCTTGCGGTGGCACCGCCATGCAGCACCGCAGGACGCCTTGCGCGGCCGGGCCCGGCCGCGGCCCGTCTAGCCGAAGCGGCCCGAGATGTAGTCCTCGGTCGCCTGGACGGACGGGTTGGCGAAGATGCGCTCGGTGTCGTCGATCTCGATCAGCTTGCCGGGCTGGCCGACCGCCGCCAGGTTGAAGAAGGCGGTGCGGTCCGAGACCCGGGCGGCCTGCTGCATGTTGTGCGTCACGATGACGATCGTGAAGCGCTCCTTCAGCTCGCCGATCAGGTCCTCGATCGCCAGCGTCGAGATCGGGTCGAGTGCCGAGCAGGGCTCGTCCATCAGCAGGACGTCCGGCTCGACCGCGATCGCGCGGGCGATGCACAGGCGCTGCTGCTGGCCGCCGGAGAGGCCGGAGCCCGGCTTGTTGAGGCGGTCCTTGACCTCGTTCCAGAGGTTGGCGCCCCTGAGGGAGCGCTCGACGACGTCCGCCAGCTGGCTCTTCTTGTAGGAGCCGTTCAGCCGCAGGCCCGCCGCGACGTTGTCGAAGATCGACATCGTCGGGAAGGGGTTCGGCCGCTGGAAGACCATGCCGACCGTGCGGCGCACGGTGACCGGGTCGACTCCGGAGCCGTACAGGTTCTCGTCGTCCAGCATCACCTTGCCCTCGACCCGGCCGCCGGGGGTGACCTCGTGCATGCGGTTCAGGGTGCGCAGGAAGGTGGACTTGCCGCAGCCGGAGGGGCCGATGAAGGCCGTCACCGAGCGGGGCTCCACCGTCATCGAGATGTCCTCGATCGCCTTGTGGGAGCCGTAGTAGGCGGTCAGGCCGCTGACGTCGATTCGCTTGGCCATGGGGATCACTTCCTGGGTGGCCTAGCGGCCGGTCTTGGGGGCCTTCCAGCGGGCGATGCCGCGGGCCACGAGGTTGAGGAGCATGACGAAGGCGATCAGGACCAGGGCGGCGGCCCAGGCGCGGTCGTAGGACGCCTCGCTGCCGACGCGGTACTGCTCCCAGATGTAGAAGGGGAGCGAGGACTGCGGGCCTTCGAAGGGGTTGGCGTTGATCAGCTGGCTGCCGAAGACCAGCAGCATGATCGGCGCGGTCTCACCGGCGATACGGGCGATGGCCAGCATGACACCGGTGGTGATGCCGCCCAGCGCGGTCGGCACGACCACCTTCACGATCGTCCGCCACTTCGGCACGCCGAGGGCGAGGGACGCCTCGCGCAGCTCGTTCGGGACGAGCTTCAGCATCTCCTCGGTGGAGCGGACGACGACCGGGATCATCAGGATCGCCAGCGCCAGCGCGCCCATCAGGCCGGAGGGCTGGAGGTTGAACATCAGCATGATCGACAGCAGGAAGAGGCCCGCGACGATCGACGGGATGCCGGTCATGACGTCGACGAAGAAGGTCACGGCCTTGGCCAGCGCGCCCTTGCCGTACTCGACCAGGTAGATCGCGGTGAGCAGGCCGACCGGCACGGAGACCAGGGTGGCGATGCCGACCTGCTCCAGGGTGCCGAGGATCGCGTGGTAGACGCCGCCGCCCGCCTCGAAGCCGGGGACGCCGGCCATCGAGTGGGTGAGGAAGTACCCGTCGAGGACCTTCACACCGCGGCTGACGGTGACCCAGATCAGGGAGAGCAGCGGGATGACCGCGAGGACGAAGCAGACCCAGACCAGGCTGGTCGCGAGCCGGTCCTTGGCCTGGCGCTTGTTCTCCACGGCGCTGGTGACCGTGTACGAGATGGCGACGAAGAGCAGGGCGGAGATCAGGCCCCACTGGACCCGGCTCTCCCAGCCCGCGGCCAGGCTGATGCCGACGCCGAGGGCGATCGACACGGCGGCGAAGCCGGCCGGTGCCCAGCGCGGCAGGGAGCGGCTGCTCAGACTGCGGCGGGGGCCGGGCGCGGGGGGCGCGGCCTTGGGGTGCGTGACGGCTGCGTGGCTCATGCGTTGGCCCCCGAGTACTCCTTGCGGCGCGCGATGATCAGGCGGGCCGCGCCGTTGACCAGCAGGGTCAGGATGAAGAGGACCAGGCCGGAGGCGATCAGGGCGTCCCGTCCGAGCTCGTTGGCCTCGTCGAACTTGGCGGCGATGTTCTGGGCGAAGGTGCCGCCGCCCGGGTTGAGCAGATGCAGGGAGATCACGAAGCTCGGCGAGAGGACCGTGGCCACCGCCATCGTCTCGCCGAGCGCGCGTCCGAGGCCGAGCATCGAGGCGGAGATGACGCCGGACCGGCCGAAGGGCAGGACCGACATGCGGATGACCTCCCACCGGGTCGCGCCGAGGGCCAGGGCGGCCTCCTCGTTCATGCGCGGGACCTGGAGGAAGACCTCGCGGCTGACGCTGGTCACGATCGGCAGGATCATGATCGCCAGCAGCACGCCGACGGTGAAGAGGGAGCGGGCGACCCCGACCTCGGTCTTCTCGAAGACGTACGTCCAGCCGAAGAACTGGTCGAGCCAGAGGTTGAGGCCCTCCAGGTACGGGACGAGGAAGAGCGCGCCCCAGATGCCGTAGATGATCGACGGCACGGCGGCCAGCAGGTCGACCACATAGGCGATCGGGGTGGCCAGCCGGCGGGGCGCGTAGTGGGAGATGAAGAGCGCGATGCCGACGGCGACGGGGACGGCGATCACCATGGCGATGATCGAGCTGACCACCGTGCCGAAGAGGAGGACCGCGATGCCGAAGACGGGCGGGTCGCCGGCCGGGTTCCAGTCGAAGGTGGTGAGGAAGTTGCCCTCGTCCTTCGAGATGCCGAGCACCGAGCGGTAGGTCAGGAACGCCGCGATCGACGCCATGAGCAGGAGGACGAGGATGCCGGAGCCGCGGGACAGGGCGACGAAGATCCGGTCCCCGGCCCGGCCGGTGGATTTCCCGTCCCCGAGCCCGGCGGCCGGTGGCGCCGGCGGGGGCGGGGTGAGGTCTGTGGGTGTCGTGGAAGCCATGGTCTTTCCGGTCTGTGGTGGGGGAGCGGGACGGCTCCCCTGGCGGCGGTGCACCGGAGGGCGGGCCGGCGGGGGCTGGGCCCCCGCCGGCCGCGCGGTCCTACTTCAGGCCGGCGACGGTCTCGCGGACCTTGCTGTTGATCTCGGCCGGGATGGGGGCGTAGCCGTGCTCGGAGAGCAGCTTCTGGCCCTCGTCACCGGAGGCGTAGGTCAGGAAGGACTTGAGGGTGGAGAGGGTCTCGGGGTTGTTGCCGCTGTCGCAGACGACCTCGTAGGTCACCAGGACGAGCGGGTAGGCGCCCTCGGCCTTGGTGGCGTAGTCCAGCTCCAGGGCCAGGTCCTTGCCGGTGCCCTTGACCTTGGCGGCGGCGATGGCCTTGGAGGCGTTCTCGGAGGTGGCCTCGACCGGGGCGGAGGCGCCGGTGGCGACGTTCACCGTCGGGATGGACTGCGAGGTGGCGTAGCTCAGCTCGAAGTAGCCGATCGCGCCGTCGACCTGCTTGACCTGGGCGGCGACACCGGAGGAGCCGGAGGCGGCCTGGCCGCCGGGGGCGGGCCACTTCTTCTCGGCCTCGTAGGGCCAGTCGGCCTTGGCGGTGGCGCCGAGGTACTTGCCGAGGTTCTGGGTGGTGCCGGAGTCCTCGGAGCGGTGGAAGGCCTGGATCGCCTTGTCCGGGAGCTCGGTGCCCTCGTTGAGCTTGGCGATCGCCGGGTCGTTCCAGTTCTTGATCTTGCCGTTGAAGATCTTGGCGACGGTGGCGGCGTCCAGGTTCAGCTTGTCGACGCCGGAGAGGTTGTAGCCGAGGGCGATCGGGCCGCCGACCATGGGCAGGTTGATGCCCTGGCCGGACTTGCAGATCTTCTTCGACTCCTCGACCTCGTCGGGCTTGAGCGCCGAGTCGGAGCCGGCGAAGGCGACGCGGCCCTGGTTGAAGTTGACGATGCCCTCGCCGGAGGAGGAGGACTTGTAGTTGACCTCGACACCCGTGCAGGCCGCCATGTAGTTCTTGACCCACAGGTCCATGGCGTTCTTCTGGGCGCTGGAGCCGGCGGCCATGAGCTTGCCCTTGGCGTCGTCGCACTTGATGTTCGACGCAGCGCTGGTCTTCTCGCCCGTGCCGCCCGTGCCGCCGGCGTTGTTGTCCGAACCACACGCCGTGAGGACCAGGGCACCGGAAACGGCGAGGGCACCGAGCGCGGCGGCGCGAAGCCCGTTCTTGCGCTGAAGCTTCACTTTCGGGGGTTCCTTCCAGTTGCCGCTGTCCGTGCGGCGTGTGTCGGGGTGGGGGGCCGGCACTGTGCCGGTCACCGTGTAAGGCCGAAATTAGGCAGATCAGGTGAAGTGGCCGACGGGGGAGAGTGAACGCGAGGTGAACCGTGTCGGGCGGCCCGGTGCCACTACCCAGCATTGACCCGTTCGGCCGTGGCGGCCTGTCGGCGCGGCGGTGTGTCGGGGCGCGCGGGGGTACGGGCCGGCGGGGCCCGGAGCGGTGGGGCGGGCCGGCTGCTGTCAGGCGTCGCGCAGGGCGGCGAGGAGGGCGTCGACGAGGTCCCGGTCGCGGGGCTGGGTGAGCCGGCGGCGGGCCGCGGCGGGCGGGAGCCAGACGATGGCGTCGACCTCGGCGCTCGCGGCGAAGGAACCGGACCGGGTCTCGGCGGCCCAGTAGGTGACGTGCTTGGGCCGCCCGTTGGCGAGGTAGCGCAGGGACGGGAGGCGGGCGCCGGGGACGCAGCGGTGGCCGGTCTCCTCCAGCACCTCGCGCAGCGCGGCGGCGAGGGCGTCCTCACCGCGCTTGAGCTTGCCCTTGGGGTGCGACCAGTCGTCGTACTTGGGGCGGTGGACGAGGCAGATCTCGATGCCGGGGCCGCCGTGCGGGGCGTGCCGCCACAGGACGCAGCCCGCCGCCAGGACGGTGTCCTGGCCCGGGTCCTGGCCCCGGCCCGGGTCCTGGTGCGCGCCGGGGGCGGGGTGGGTCGCGTGGTCGCGTGCGTTCATGGCGCCGGCACCGCCGTCGTGGTGTGCCGCCACTCCTGCTGGAACGCGAAGCGGGCCGCCTCCACCTCGTGCCGCTGGTCCGCGTGGAGCACCCCGAGGGCGTACGCGGTGGCCGGGGCGATGCGCGGGGTCCGCGCGGCGGCGGCCGCGGCCTCGGCGGCCTCGGCGGCGTCCCGGTGGTGGTCGAGCAGCAGCGCGGCCCGGACGAGGACCGGGGCGGCGCCGGGGCGCGCCGCCTCCTGGGCGTAGCGGTGCAGCCGCAGCAGCCGGCGCACCTCGTGCCAGGGGGCGTCCTGCCGGGCGTCGTCGGGTTCGGGGGCGAGGCCGCCGCCGAGGGCCTCGGCGTTGTAGGGGTGGGCGGCGCGGCTCAGCGGCAGCCGGGCGACGGCGTCCAGCAGCCGCCGCTCGGCCAGGTCGGCGAGGAGGGGCAGGGTCTCGTCGGCGGGTCCGGCGGCCGCGGGGGCGAGCGGGAGATCCGAGGCCAGTAAGGCGACGGCGTCCGCGACGGCGTGGAACCGGGCGGACCCGAGGGCGCCGAGCGCGGCGGAGTGGGCCCGGGTCCGGGCGAGCGTGAGCCGCCGCTCCAGCAGCGCCCCGGCCCGCGCGGCCCCGACCGCGAGCGCCCCGCGGGCGCCCCCGGCGCGGGGGGCGGGGCCCGTGCCGGGCGCGGTCGGGGCCGCGCCGGTGGCGGGCGGATTGCCGGTGGTCGGTGTGCCCGGGGTCCGCCCGGGGCTTGCCGGGCCCTCGCCGGTGGAGGCCGGGTCCGCCGTTGCCGGGCTCGTGGGCCCGAGGCCCATGGCCGGGCCGGTGCTCGCGTCCGAGCTGCGCGGATTGCCGGTGGCGGGTGGGACCGGGCTGCCGTCCTGGGCCCCGACCGTGCCCGCCGGCCCGCCGTCGGCCGGGGCCGCGCCGCCGGTGGCGGGTGTGGCCTCGCGGGGGGTGCCCGTGCCAGGGCCCGGGCCCGTCCGGGGCCCGCCCCTGGCCGGCCCCAGGCCGGCGGGCGTGGTGGCCTGCGCATGTGCGGGCACCGGGCCCGCCGTCGCCCGTCCGGCGGGCCCGGGTGCCGGGGCCGGGCGGTCCACCGCGCCGTCCCCGGGAGCGGTCCCGGCCGCTGCCGGGTGCACGGCTGTGGCGTCGCCGCCTCCCGCCTGCGGGCCGGTTCCGGCCCCGCTGCCGGCCGGTGACCGCCGGGCCGCGCTGGTGCCCGCGTCCGCGCCCAGCGGGCGGAGTTCCGTGCGGGCCGGGGGGACCGGGGAGGTGCCCGAGAGGCGGGAGAGCGCGTCCATCAGGCGCAGGAGGCGGGCCGTGCAGGCGTGTTCCTGGGCCAGGACGGTCGAGAGCCAGGTCAGCTCCGTGCGCAGGCCGTCCGCCCAGGACGGGTCGAGCAGGGGCCGGAAGGTGGCGAGGGTTCCGCCGATCCGCCGGGACGACGCGCGCAGGGCGCGCGCCGCCTCCGCCGCGGCCACCGTGTCCGCACCGCTCTCGCTGTGCAGGCGCAGGCTGCGCAGGAAGTCCGCCGCCTGCGTGTGCAGGTGGCGGGACAACTGTTCACCCGCCGTGGCGGTGCCGCGGTGGGACGGTTCAGGGCTGTGCACGCCGGCGCCTCCGGGCGTCTATGAGCATCTCCTGCACATGCCGCAGCGGCTGCCCGTCCGGGTCGGTGGCGTGCCGGGTCCACGCGCCGTCCGGGCCGAGGTGCCAGGAGGCGGTGGAGTCGGACATGCCCGTCTCCAGGAACCGGGTCAGGGTCGCGCGGTGGGCCGGGTCGGTGACCCGGACGAGTGCCTCGATGCGGCGGTCGAGGTTGCGGTGCATCATGTCGGCGCTCCCGAGCCACACCTCCGGCTCGCCCCCGTTGCCGAAGGCGAAGACGCGCGAGTGCTCCAGGAAGCGCCCGAGTATCGAGCGCACGCGGACGTTCTCCGAGAGGCCCGCCACCCCCGGGCGGATCGCGCAGATGCCCCGGACCCAGATGTCCACGGGCACGCCCGCCATGGCCGCCCGGTAGCAGGCGTCGATGATCGCCTCGTCCACCATGGAGTTGACCTTGATGCGGACGTACGCGGGGCGCCCGGCGCGGTGGTGGGTGATCTCCTGGTTGATGCGCTGGATCAGCCCGTCGCGCAGGGACTTGGGGGCGACCAGCAGCCGGCGGTAGGTCTCGCGCCGGGAGTAGCCGGAGAGCCGGTTGAAGAGGTCGGAGAGGTCCGCGCCGACCTGCGGGTCCGCGGTGAGCAGGCCCAGGTCCTCGTAGAGCCGGGCGGTCTTGGGGTGGTAGTTGCCGGTGCCGACGTGCGAGTAGCGGCGCAGCGTCTCGCCCTCCTGCCGGACCACCAGCGAGAGCTTGCAGTGCGTCTTCAGCCCGACCAGGCCGTAGACGACGTGGCAGCCCGCCTCCTCCAGCTTGCGGGCCCACTTGATGTTGGCCTGCTCGTCGAAGCGGGCCTTGATCTCGACGAGGACGAGGACCTGCTTGCCCGACTCGGCCGCGTCGATCAGCGCGTCCACGATCGGGGAGTCGCCGGAGGTGCGGTACAGGGTCTGCTTGATCGCCAGCACGTCCGGGTCGGCCGCGGCCTGCTCCAGGAACGCCTGCACGGAGGTGGAGAAGGAGTCGTAGGGGTGGTGCAGCAGCACGTCCCGCTCGCGCAGGGCCATGAAGATGTCGGGGGCGGAGGCGGACTCCACCTCGGCGAGGTCCCGGTGGGTGCCGGCGACGAACTTGGGGTACTTCAGCTCGGGCCGGTCCAGGGCCGAGATCCCGAAGAGGCCGGTCAGGTCCAGCGGCCCGGGCAGCGGGTACACCTCGGCGTCGGAGACCTTCAGCTCGCGCACCAGCAGGTCCAGGACGTAGGGGTCGATGGACTCCTCGACCTCCAGGCGGACCGGCGGGCCGAAGCGGCGGCGCATGAGCTCCTTCTCCAGCGCCTGGAGCAGGTTCTCCGCGTCGTCCTCCTCGACCTCCAGGTCCTCGTTCCGGGTGACCCGGAACATGTGGTGGGCCAGCACCTCCATGCCGGGGAACAGCTCTTCGAGGTGGGCCGCGATCACGTCCTCCAGCGGGACGTACCGCTGGGGGGACGCCTCCAGGAAGCGGGAGAGCAGCGGCGGGACCTTGACCCGGGCGAAGTGGCGGTGGCCGCTGACCGGGTTGCGGACGACGACCGCGAGGTTCAGCGAGAGGCCCGAGATGTAGGGGAAGGGGTGCGCGGGGTCCACGGCCAGCGGGGTCAGCACGGGGAAGATCTGCTGGCGGAAGAGGGTGAACAGGCGGGCCTGCTCCTTCTCCGTGAGCTCGGGCCAGCGGATCAGGTGGATGCCCTCGTCGGCGAGGGCGGGGGACACGTCCTGCTGGAAGCAGGCCGCGTGCCGGGCCATGAGCTCGCGCGAGCGGGTCCAGATCAGGTCCAGGACCTCGCGCGGCTGGAGACCGGAGGCGGAGCGGGTGGCCACACCGGTCGCGATACGGCGCTTGAGACCGGCGACGCGGACCATGAAGAACTCGTCCAGGTTGGACGCGAAGATCGCCAGGAAGTTGGCCCGCTCCAGCAGGGGGGTGGCCGGGTCCTCGGCGAGTTCGAGGACGCGCTCGTTGAAGGCGAGCCAGCTCCGCTCGCGGTCGAGGAAGCGTCCCTGGGGCAGCTCGGCGCCGGTCGCCGGGTCGTCCTCGTAGGTGTCGGCGTCCGCGTCCAGGTCGGGTTCGAGATCGGAGACCGTGGCGGCGACGGTGTGCGGCCGGTGCGCCGCTATGGACGCGACGGACGGCTGGGGGTGCTGGACCGGGACCTCGGCAGGCTGCTGGCTCATGGAACCATTCTTCCGCGCGGAGAGGCTCGGCGGCGCGTCGGAGCGGGGCGGAGCGAGGGCTTTTCTCCCGTTCGGGGAGTCGGGCGCGGCGGTCTGCATCGACCGAGGGTCGCAAGGGTGTCTGAATGGCCGGTAACGACGACATGACGTACGGGCAAGCGGGACGGGGTCCGCGGGGGTCCGTCCGGGCCCGGGCGGTCCGGGGCGGGGCCGTCCCCCGATCGGCCCCGTCCCGGTGGCGCCCCGGCCCCGGCCGTGTGCGGCCGGTCCGGGGCGGGTCTCTGGGCCCTCAGCCGTGGCGGCGCCGGAAGACGCGCAGCGCGGTGTACGCGAGGGCGGCGGCGAGCGCGAGGACGACGGCGGTCTCGACGAGCTGGAGGGGCCAGAGGTGGGAGCCGGGGTGGTACTCGAACCACCGGCCGGTGACCTCGTGCTCGGCGAGGCAGGCGAGCCGGTCGGGGAAGCAGGTGGTCTCCGGGAGGCGCTGCCCGGACGCCGTCAGCAGTCCGCTGTCGGTGACGAGCAGGCCGTTGGGCAGGGGGTACGCGTCGGCGACGGGGCGCGTCCCGGAGAGGACCGGCCAGAGGTCCGTCCACCGGGAGGCCAGGACCGCGAGGACGGCCCCCGTCGTGAGCGCGGCGACGGACATGGCGACCAGCGTCCGGCGCACCAGCAGCCCGGCGAGGGCTCCGACGGCGACGGCGAGCAGTCCGTGGGCGGTGACGGTCGGCCCGAGGACCAGGAAGACCTCCCGCGAGGTCCAGGTGTGGGGCGCGTCGCCGGAGACCGGGGACCAGAGCAGCCGGAACGCGCCGGTGGCGACGGCGGTCAGCACGGCGACCGCGATCGCGGGGACGGCGAGCTTCACGGTGAACCAGCGCACCGGGCTCACCGACTGGGACCAGGCCAGCCGGTAGGTGCCGCTCTCCAGCTCGCGGGCGATGAACGGACCGGCGACGACGGCGGCGACGACCGGCGGCAGGAGCGTCCCGCTCAGCGTCGCCCACCCGACGACCGCCGTGATGGTGCCCCGGACCGTGGTGCGGGCGAACGCGTTGCGTTCGAAGTCGTCGGGTGGCGTCGCCTCGTACCAGACGCGCAGCCCCACCGCGGTGACCCATGCGAGCGTCAGCACGACCGCCGCGGCGGTCAGGACGGTGCGGTGCTGGCGCACCACGACCCAGGCGGGGCCGCGCAGCCCGCGCCGGACGGGGGTCGCGGCGGGACCGGCCGTGGCGGGGGCGGCGGGGGCGCTCATGCGGTCACCGCCGCGTCGGGCGTGAGCAGGGCCGGGGCCTCCGATGCGCGGAGATGGGCCATCAGCAACTCCTCCAGGGACGGCGTCGAGGTCGTCCAGACGGGGTTCAGCGGACCCTCCCGGCGGACCAGGGCGGTGAGCTGACGGCCCGTCGTGCGGGACTCCACGACGGTGTGCGGGTCCAGCTCGGCTATGGGTCCGGTCAGCAGGGTGTGGGCGGCGAGCAGCTCCTCGGTCCCACCCGCCAGCCGGACGCGCCCGCCGTCGACGAGGAGGACGTGGTCGCAGGTGTGCTCCAGCTCGGACAGGATGTGGGAGGAGATCACCACGGTGGTGCCGTGCTCGCCCGCCGCGGTCATCAGCTCGGCCATCAGCCGGTGGCGGGCCAGGGGATCGAGGTCGGCCATGGGCTCGTCCAGCAGCATCAGTTCGGGACGCTTGCCCAGCGCGAGGGCGAGGGCGACCCGGGTGCGCTGGCCGCCCGAGAGGGAGCGGACGCGGGAGTGCTCGTCGAGTCCGCCCTCGGCGACGACGCGTTCGGCCGTGGCGGCGTCCCAGCGGCCGGGGTTGAGCTCCCGGCCCAGGCGCAGCGTGTCCGCGACGGTGAGCTGCGGGTAGAGGGGCTTCTCCTGGGCCACGTGGGCGACCCGGTCGCGGGCGGCGCCGGGCGGGCCGCCGAGGACGGTGAGGTGCCCCGCGTCGGGGCGGGTCAGCCCGGCGGCGAGGGCGAGCAGGGTGGACTTGCCGGCCCCGTTGGGCCCGACCAGGGCGCACACCCGCCCGGCGGGCAGCCGGAACGAGCAGTCGTCCAGGGCCGGCCGCCCTCGTCTGCGGTACTGCTTCCCGAGGCCCCGGGCCTCCACTGCCGTCGCGGTCATCCGCCGCCCCCCTTGTCTGCCGTGTCGTCGTGTGTCTCGTGGTGCCCGGGTGCGTCCTCCGCGAGGACGGAGTCGAGCAGCGCCGTGATGTCGTCCGCCTCCAGTCCGGCGGCGCGGGCGCGGCCGACCCAGTCCGTGAGTTCCGCGCGCAGCGCGGTGTCGGCGGCCCCGCCCCCGAGGGTCCGGGTGACGAAGGTGCCGAGGCCGCGCCGGGCCTCGACCAGGCCCTCCCGTTCCAGCTCCCGGTACGCCTTGAGCACGGTGTTCGGGTTGACGGCGGTGGCCTCGACGACCTCGCGTGCCGTGGGCAGCCGGTCGCCGGGCTCCAGGAGCCCGAGCCGGAGGGCCGCCTTGGCCTGCTGGACGATCTGGAGGTAGGTGGCGACGCCGCTGCGCCGGTCGATGCGGAACTCGACCACTGCTGCACCACCCTTTCACTAATCGATTAGTGAAAGGGTGGTGCAAGAGAGGGGGCGGCGTCAAGTCCCGCCGCCCCCTGCCCGGTTGGCCCGCCAGGTACGTGCGTGCTTACGACTCGGTGCGGTACATCAGGTCCACCTCGTGCGTGACGAAGCCCAGTTGCTCGTACACCCGCAGGGCCGCCGTGTTGTCCGCGTCCACATAGAGCATCGCGGTCGGCAGGCCCTGGGCGGCGAGGTGGCGCAGGCCGGTCGCGGTCAGAGCCTTGCCGAGGCCGCCGCCCTGGGCGTCCGGGCGGATGCCGACCACGTACACCTCGCCCAGCTGCTCCTCGGCGTGGACCTTGGTCCAGTGGAAGCCGATGAGCTCGCCGTCGCGCTCGGCGAGGAAGAAGCCCCGCGGGTCGAACCAGGGCTCGGCCTCGCGGTCGTCGAGGTCGCGCCGGGTGAGCGAGCCCTGTTCGGGGTGGTGGGCGAAGGAGGCGGCGTTCACCGCGAGCCAGGTCTCCTCGTCCTGCCCGGGGACGAACGCCCGGACGGTGACACCCGGCGGGTAGTCGCGCGGCGGGACGGAGTCCGGGCCCAAGGGGCGGCGGAGCTGGCGCAGTTCGCGGAAGAGGGTGAGCCCGAGGACCTGCGCCAGATGGCGGGCGGCCGACTTCCCGTCGTGCGCCCACATCCGCAGCCGCTTGCCGGAGGCGTCCAGCAGCGCGGTGCCGAGGGCCCGGCCGTGGCCCCGGCCGCGGTGTCCCGGGGCAATCACCAGCTCGGCGGCGGGGGCCTCGACCGGGTCGGTGTCCTCCAGTTGCGCGTAGCCGACGAGCTGCCCGTCCACCGTGAGCAGGAAGTGCCGCACGCCCTCCCGGGGGCCGCCGCGCAGCTGGAGGCGGCCCTGTTCGGAGACGGCCTGCGTGCCGTCGGAGCGGGCCGCCTCGGCGAGCAGTGCGAGGACGGCCTCGGCCTGGTCCGCGGTGAGTTCGTCGAGGGCGTGGATCTGCCGGCCGGGTCCCGGAATCACTGCGTCGATCGTCATGGGTCCACGGTACGGCGGCCGGGTGCGGGGCGGTGGGGCGCGCGCGGCGGCGGAACGGTTCCCCGGGGCTCCCCGGGCGGGTGAAGTGTCCGGTTCGGTCGTTTCCTGGCTGTCCGTGGGCGAAAGGCAACCAGGTCGTAACCCGCATCCCCTGTCGCGCTACGCGCGTTGACCCTAGGCTGCGGCCCGGCGGGCCGTCCGCGGGCGGTCCCCACCAACCCTCCACGCTGGAACTGACAAGGGGACAGATGTCAGCGAGATCCCATAACCACCGCGCGTCCCGGCGCGCCCGGCGCCTGCTCGCCGCGGCCGCGGGACTGGCCACCGTCGGCGCCCTGGTCGCCGCCATGCCCGCCGGGGCCGCCCACGGCGACCGCCACGGCGGTGACCGGCACGGACACCCCGCCAAGCCGCGCACGGTCGATGTGCAACTCCTCTCCTTCAACGACCTGCACGGCAACCTGGAGCCGCCCGCCGGCTCGGCCGGCAACGTCTCCGAGATCCAGCACGACGGCACCGTGAAGTCGATCCCGGCCGGCGGCGTCGAGTACCTGGCGACCTCGCTGCGCACCGCGCGCGGCGGCCACCCGTACTCGGTGACCGCGGCCGCCGGCGACCTCGTCGGCGCGAGCCCCCTGCTGTCCGGCCTCTTCCACGACGAGCCGACCATCGAGGCGCTCAACAAGCTGAACCTGGACGTCGCGGGCGTGGGCAACCACGAGTTCGACGAGGGCGCGGTCGAGCTGGCCCGCCTGCAGAACGGCGGCTGCCACCCGACCGAGGGCTGCTACGAGAAGGGCCGCAAGTTCAAGGGCGCGGACTTCCCGTACCTCGCGGCCAACGTCACCAAGGAGAAGACCGGCAAGCCGATCCTCAAGCCGTACACGGTCTGGAAGAAGAACGGCGTCAGGATCGGCTTCATCGGGGTGACCCTGGAGGGCACGCCGGACATCGTCAGCGCGAACGGCATCAAGGGCCTGAAGTTCCACGACGAGGTCAAGACCATCAACAAGTACGCCCGTGAGCTGGAGCGCAAGGGCGTCAAGTCGATCGTGGCGCTGATCCACGAGGGCGGTTTCCCGGCCTCGCCGTCGTACAACTACGACTGCGACTCGCCCGGTCCGGGCGACGGCATCTCGGGCCCGATCGCGGAGATCGCCAAGGGCATCACGCCCAAGGTCGACGCGCTGGTCACCGGCCACACGCACCAGGCGTACGTGTGCACCATCCCGGACCCGTCCGGCAAGCCGCGGATGGTCACCTCGGCCTCCTCGTTCGGCAAGCTCTACACGGACACCACGCTCACCTACGACAAGCGCACCCACGACATCGTGCGCACGGCGGTGACCTCGGCCAACCACGTGGTCAGCCGCGACCAGGCCAAGGCCAAGGACATGACGGACCTGATCAGCCGCTGGAACACGCTGGCCGCGCCGATCGCGAACCGTCCGCAGGGCTTCATCTCCGCCGACATCCCGGGCCGCGGCTCCACCGCGCCGGAGACCCCGCTCGGCGACCTGATCGCCGACGCCCAGCTCACCGGGCTCGCCCCGGCGGACAAGGGCGGCGCGCAGCTCGCGCTGATGAACCCGGGCGGCATCCGCTCCGACCTGGTGTTCAAGGCGTCCGGCAGCGAGGGCGACGGTGTGGTGACCTACGGCGAGGCGTTCACCGTCCAGCCGTTCACCAACATGATGAACGTGGTCGACCTGACCGGCGCCCAGCTGATCACCACGCTCCAGCAGCAGGTCAGCGGCCCGAACGAGGCCGCCCCGAAGATCCTCCAGGTCTCGAAGGGCTTCACCTACACCCTGGACCTGACGAAGACCGGCGCCGCCCGGATCGTCACGGACTCGGTGAAGCTGAACGGTGAGGCGATCGACCCGGCGAAGACCTACCGCGTCGCGATGAACGAGTTCCTCGCGGGCGGCGGCGACGGCTTCGCGGTCCTGAAGGAGCACAGGAACAAGCTGGTGGGCGCGTCCGACCTGGACGTCTTCAACGCCTACCTGGCGGCCAACTCCTCGGCCTCCGCGCCGATCGCGCCGCCGGCCGCGGACCGGATCACCGTGATCCGGTAGTCCTCGGCACGACCCCCATGAGGGCGGGGCGGCCGGTCCGGCGTACGGACCGGCCGCCCCGCTCTGTGTGTGAACGCCGGCGGGCGCGAACCCCCGGTGTACGAACCCTGGTGGTTGTTGTCGTGTGCGCGACATACTCCGCGCATGGACCGACGCAGATTCCTCGCAGGCGCCGCGGCCGTCTCCGCCACCGCCCTGCTCGGCGCCCCCCGCACCGCCGTCGCCGCCCCCCGCCGCACCACCCTCTCCGTACAGGACTGGATGGCCGGGGCCGCCGACTCGACGCCCCTGCAACGACTCACGATCCCCGGCACCCATGACTCCGGCGCCCGCTTCGGCGGACCCTGGAGCGAGTGCCAGAACACCACCATCGCCCAGCAGTTGACCAGCGGCATCCGCTTCCTCGACGTCCGCTGCCGGGCCATCGACGGCTCCTTCGCCATCCACCACGGGCCCTCGTTCCAGAACATGATGTTCGGGGACGTGCTCATCGCCTGCCGCGACTTCCTCGCCGCGCACCCCTCCGAGACCGTGCTGATGCGGGTCAAGCAGGAGTACTCCGGCGAGAGCGACGCGGTCTTTCGGGCGATCTTCGACGACTACCTCGACCGCCGCGGCTGGCGGCCCCTGTTCCGGATCGGGGACGGCGTCCCGGCGCTGGGCGAGGCCCGCGGCCGGGTCGTGCTGCTCGGCGACAACGGCGGCCTGCCCGGCGTCCGGTACGCCGACGGCGCGCACTTCGACATCCAGGACGACTGGAACGCCCTGCCCGACCCCAAGTACGCCAAGATCCAGGCGCACTTCCGCAAGGCGGCGCAGCAGCCGGGGAAGCTGTTCGTCAACTACGTCAGCACCTCGGCGTATCTCCCGCCGCGCTGGAACTCGGACAACCTCAACCCCCGGGTGCACCGCTTCCTCGACGGCGAGGCGAGCGGCTGGCGGGGGCTGGGGATCGTGCCCATGGACTACCCCAACACCCGTGCCGGACTGGTGGAATCACTGATCCGCCACAACGGCTGAGGCGGCGTCCGGGGTCTCCTGGGAGTATTGGCACCTCCTAGAGCTCGTCGCAGATGCGGCGGGCCGTGGCGATCTCCTTCTTCGCCTGCGCGTCGAACTCGTAGGTGGTCAGGAAGCGGTCGGACGCCCGGGACAGGGCGTCGGCGAGGGGCTTGTGCGCCGGGTCGCCGCCCGCCGCCGCGGCGGCCAGGGTGACCGCGCCCGACCAGCGCTGGTGGACGACGAGGGAGGCGTCGCGGTCCTCGGCCCGGAAGTCCGCGATGTCCACGTCCGCGAGCGCGGCGCAGGCGCCCCGGGCGTCCCGCGCCGCGACCTCGCCGGAGGCCGCCCCGCCCGTGAGGGCCCAGGCGGCCCCCACCGCCCCGCCGCCGACGACCAGCCCGGCGACGAGGGCCGCGACCACCGGCCCGCGTCCGCGACGCGGTGCGGCGGCCGGGGCGGGCGCACCGAACCCCGGCGGCCCCGGAGGCTGCTGCGGAAGGTGCGGGGCGGGCGAACCCGGCTGCTGTGCGTACGGGTTGGGCTGCGCGTACGGGTCGGCGGGGTCCGGGTGGCGGGGCGGCTGCTGGGGCTCCATGCCGTCGACCGTACCGACGGCACCCGGACACGACCGCGGCGGGGCGGCGGTCAGCGCCCGCCCGCGCCGGGACCCGGCAGGGCCGGCACCGGCCCGGTGAACCCCGCGCGCATCCGGCGGTCGTGGGTGACCGTCACCAGCGTGCCCGGGTACGCGGCGAGCGCCTCCTCCAGCTCCTCCACCAGGGCGGGGGAGACATGGTTCGTCGGCTCGTCCAGGAGGAGCAGGTCGACGGGTTCGGCCGGCAGCAGCGCCGACTCCAGGCGCCGGCCCTGCCCGACCGAGAGGTCCCGCAGCGGCCGGCCCAGGTCGCGCGCCCGGAACAGACCGGTCGCGGTGAGGGCCCCGGCCCGCTCCTCGCCGTACGCCCGGGCGAGGGTGCGGCCGTCCGGCACCGGCGGGGGTGGTCTGACGCAGCAGACCGGTCCGCGCCGGGCGGGCCACCGTGCCTTCCGCCGGGGCGAGTTCACCGGCCGGCACCCGCAGCAGTTCGGGGGCGGCGGCGAGGGCGGCGGCCAGCGCCAGGCGGCCCGGCGGCCGCCCGAGAGGGTGCCGAGGGGCCGGTCGCGGGCGAGCCGGGAGCGGTCGCCGAGGCGGTGCGGCAGCACCTCGGTGCGCCGGTCCGCGTCCGGCCCGCCGCGCAGCTCGTACGCGGTGAGCAGCCGCTCGTACTCCGCCAGCCCCTCCTCGCCGGTGCGGTGCAGCTCGGCCTCGGCCGCGCGGATGCGGTGCTCCAGGGTTCGCAGCGGGGCGAGCGCCCGGTCGATCGCGTCCCCGACCCGGGCCGACGTTTCGTCTCGCGAGCTGCCGGGCGCCCCTCCGGCCCACCCGGAGCGACCACCGGCCCGCGCCCGCTCAGCGGCCCGTCGTCGCCGGTGGCGGGGTCGGCGCCCCGGGCAGCCGGATCGCGACCCGCGTCCCGCCGCCGTCCGCCCCGGTCAGCACCACCTCGCCGCCCGCCTGCTGCACCGTCCGCGCCACGATCGACAGGCCCAGGCCGGACCCGGGCAGCGACCGCGCCGACGGGGAGCGCCAGAACCGCTCGAAGACATGCGGCAGTTCCTCGGCCGGGATGCCAGGACCGTGGTCGCGCACGGTCAGTTCGCCGTCCCGCAGCCGCACCTCCACCCGGCCGCCGGGCGGCGAGAACTTCACCGCGTTGTCCAGGACGTTGACCAGCGCCCGTTCCAGGGCCGCCTGTTCGCCCCGCACGTACCAGGGGGAGAGGTCCGCCGCGAAGTCCAGCTCCGGACCCCGCAGCCGGGCCCGCTCCAGGGCGCCCTCCGCGATCTCGTGCAGGGCCACCACCTGCACCTGACGGCCGGGTGCGGCGCCCTGCGGACGGGACAGTTCCTGGAGGTCGCCGATGAGTGCGGCCAGCTCCGTCATCTGGGCCTTCACCGAGGCGAGCAGCGCCCTGCGGTCCTCCGGCGGGATCGCCCGCCCGGTCTCCTCGCTGCGCGCCAGCAGCTCGATATTGGTCCGCAGCGAGGTCAGCGGGGTGCGCAGCTCGTGCCCCGCGTCCGCGATCAGCTGCTGCTGGAGGTCCCGGGAGGAGGCGAGCGCGGCCGTCATGGAGTTGAACGAGCGCGACAGCCGGGCGATCTCGTCGTCCCCCTCCACCGGGATGCGCACGCTCAGGTCCTCGGTCCGGGCCACGTGCTCCACCGCGCCGGTGAGCCGGTCGACGGGCGACAGCCCGGCCCGCGCCACCCACAGCCCGGTCGCCCCGGCGCCGACGACCCCGATCCCGGAGACCAGGAGCAGCAGCAGCGCGAGGTCGCCGAGGGTCCGCTCGGTCTCCTTCAGCGGCGCCCCGATGGACAGGGCGGTGCCCTGCACCACGCCGACGCCGATACCTCCGTCCGGGCCCTGGTCCAGGACGACCGGCACGGTCAGCACCCGCACCGGGTCGCCCTCGGTGTCCGTGGCGTTGTGCAGGCTCTGGAACTTCGGATCGGCCCGGCGGGCCACCTCGCGGTCCTCCCCGGTCACCCGCAGGGTTCCCATGGAGTCGCCCGAGATGACGCAGGGACCGCCGTCGCCGGCGCGCACCAGTTGGTAGTAGTAGTCGCGCGGCGGGGCGAACTCGGTCTGCGGCGCGGCCTCGGACGGACAGCTCCGCAGCGCCGCGGCGATCGCCCCGGCCCGGAGGTTCAGCGTCTGGCGGTTGCTCTGGAGCCTGTTGTCCACCTCGTCGTACAGCTTGCCGCGCACCACGAACCAGCAGGCCACCGAGACGGCCGCGACCGCGAGGGCGACCGCCGTCGCCACCAGCAGCGCGAGCCGGGAGCGCAGGGGCAGCGCGCGGAAGCGCCCGAGCGGCCCGCGCCGCGCGGGCCCCGGTGCCGCCGGTCCGCTCACTCCGGGCCGCCCGCGCGGAGTGCGTAGCCGACCCCCCGGACGGTGTGCACCAGGCGCGGTTCGCCACCGGCCTCGGTCTTGCGCCGCAGGTACATCACGTACACGTCCAGGGAGTTGGAGCTGGGCTCGAAGTCGAAGCCCCAGACCGACTTGAGGATCTGCTCCCGGGTGAGGACCTGCCGGGGGTGGGCCATGAACAGTTCGAGGAGGGTGAACTCGGTCCGGGTCAGCTCGACCCGGCGCCCGCCCCGGGTGACCTCCCGGGTGGCGAGATCCATCCGGAGATCGGCGAAGGTCAGCACGTCCTCGTCGTCGGAGGCGTCCCGCGCGGCCGCGTAGGAACTGCGGCGCAGCAGGGCGCGGATACGGGCGAACAGCTCGTCCAGTTCGAAGGGCTTGACCAGGTAGTCGTCCGCGCCGGCGTCCAGGCCGGTGACCCGGTCGCCGACGGTGTCGCGCGCGGTGAGCATCAGGATCGGCACCCGCGAGCCCGCGGCCCGCAGCCGGCGGGCCGCGGTCAGTCCGTCCATCCGGGGCATCTGGATGTCGAGGACGATCAGGTCCGGTCCGTACGCCTCCGCCCGGGTGAGGGCGTCGATCCCGTCCACCGCCGTCTCGGTGGCGTAGCCCTCGAAGGCGAGGGAGCGACGGAGCGCCTCGCGCACGGCGGGCTCGTCGTCGACGATCAGGATGCGCTCGCCTTCACTCATGCGGTCCAGACTCCCACGCCGTCAGTCGTTCCCGCCGGAGCGGAGGGTGTCCAGGTCGGCCTTGACGGTGTCGATCGGGATGGCGAAGCCGAGGCCCACGCTGCCCGCGGTCGAGCCGTTCGCGGAACTGGGCGAGTACATGGCCGAGTTGATGCCGATGATCTCCCCGTTCATGTTGATCAGCGCGCCCCCGGAATTGCCCGGGTTGAGGGAGGCGTCGGTCTGGATGGCCTTGTAGGTGGTGGTGGAGTCGCCGGTGTCGCCGTTGAACTCCTGGCCGCCGAACTCGAACGGCCAGTCCTGCCGGGAGTCCTGGCGCGGCTGGCGCTGCTCGTCCTTGGCCACGGTCACGTCCCGGTCGAGGGCCGAGACGATGCCGCTGGTCACCGTGCCGGTCAGGCCCTCGGGAGAGCCGATGGCGACGACCTCGTCGCCGACCTTCACGTCTCCCGAGTCGCCGAGCGCCGCCGCCTTCAGGCCGGAGGCGCCGCGCAGCTCGATCAGGGCGAGGTCCTTGTCGGGGTCGGTGCCGACGACGTCGGCGGTGAAGGTCCGGCCGTCGCTGAGGCGCACCTTCACGGTGTCCGCGCCGGAGACGACGTGGTTGTTGGTGACGATCTCCCCGCCGGAGGTGATGATCACCCCGGAGCCGGTGGACTGACCGGAGGAGGTGGAGGCGCTGATCTCCACGATGCTCGGCGACACCGCCTGGGCGACGCCGGCCACGGTGCCCTTGCTGGACTGCGAGACGTTCGTCCCGGTGACCGAACCGCCCGTGCCGCCGGAGGCCCGGTCGCCGAGGAGCTGGTCCACCAGGAGGGAGCCGGCGCCGCCGACGGCACCGGCCGCGATGGCGACGGCGGCGATCAGGGCGACGGGCCGCTTGGCGCGGCGGCGCGAGCCGGGTGCGGCCGGGGCGACCGGGCCGGCGGTGGCGGTCCGGAGCGTGGTGCCCGGGCCCGGTACGTACGCGGAGCCGCCGTCGCCGGGCCAGACGGTGACCGGGGGCCGCGGGGGCTCCTGGGGCGGCGGCGGGAATCCGGCGCCGTCCGTCCGCGTGCGCGGGGCCGTGTACGGGTCGCCGTGCGGGGCGGGGGTGTGCGCCCACGCGGTGGGGGCGGGCTGCTGCGGGTACGGATGGCCGGTGTCGTCGCCGCTTCGGCGGTGGTCTTCGCTCATGCCGTCGACTCTCGGGCCCGTAGATGAGAGCCGTCTGAGACGCCACTGAGAAGCCCGGAAGAACCCCGTATGCCCGGGATAAAGAATGCGCCCCGGGCCGTCCGGGCCCGGGGCGCACGACCTGCCGAGCCCGCCCGGACCCGGGGCTGGTGCCGCTACGGCTCGCCGCAGCCGCAGGAGCGGCGGATCACCAGGCCCGACGGGAACTGCTTCACCCGCTCACGGCGGGAGCCGGCCACCCGGAGGCCGTCGTCCAGGACCAGATCGACGGCCGCCCGGGCCATCGCCGGGCGGTCGGAGGAGATCGTGGTGAGCGGCGGATCGGTGAGCGCCGCCTCCTTGACGTCGTCGAAGCCGGCCACCGCCAGCTCGCGCGGCACGTCGATGCGCAGTTCGCGCGCGGCCCGCAGCACACCGAAGGCCTGGTCGTCCGTGGAGCAGAAGATCGCGGGCGGCCGCTCCGGACCGGACAGCAGCTTCAGCGCGACCTGGTACGCGTCGTAGCGGTTGTAGGGCGCCTGGAAGAGCCGGCCCTCGGTGGACCGGCCCGACTCCTGCATGGCGCGCCGCCAGCCCTCGACGTGGTCCGCGACCGGGTCGCCGACCGCCGGGGTGTTCTCCACGCCGCCGAGGCAGGCGACATACGCGTGGCCGTGCTCCAGGAGATGCCGGGTCGCGAGCTGCGCTCCGCCGATGTCGTCCGTCACCACGGCCACGTCGTCGATCGCCTCGGGTCTCTCGTGCAGCAGCACGACCCGCGCGTCCCACGCCTCGATCTCGGCCGCGGCCCGCTCGCTGGGGCCCTGGCTGACCAGGATCAGCCCGGAGACCCGCATACCGAGAAAGGCCCGCAGGTAATGGACCTCGCGCTCGTCGCGGTAGTCCGAATTGCCGACGAGCACCATTTTCCCGCGTTCGGCGGCGGCCTGTTCGACCGCGTGCGCCATTTCCGCGAAGAAGGGCTGCCGGGCGTCCGGCACGATCATGCCTATGAGGTCCGTCCGCCGCGAGGCCATCGCCTGCGCGACCCGGTCGGGCCGGTAGCCCAGCTCCTTGATCGCCGCGAGTACCCGCTCGCGCGTGGCCGGGGCGACCGGCCGGGGTCCGTTGTTGATGACGTAGCTGACGACGGCGGTCGAAGTACCCGCCAGTCGCGCAACGTCGTCCCGCGTCACCTTGGCCACGCGCGAAGTCTACGCGGGGTGACCTACCTCTGGGCAGGGCGTACGGCGGCTTCCTCGGCGACCGCCTCGTCCTCCGTGTGGGTGACGGCCGCGGCGGCCTTCGCCTTGGCCTCCTCGGCCGCGCGTTCGACCTTCTCCGGGGCGACGAAGCGGTACCCGACATTCCGGACGGTGCCGATGAGGGACTCGTGCTCGGGGCCGAGCTTGGCGCGCAGCCGCCGTACGTGGACGTCGACCGTCCGGGTGCCGCCGAAGTAGTCGTAGCCCCAGACCTCCTGGAGCAGCTGGGCGCGGGTGAAGACCCGGCCCGGGTGCTGCGCGAGGTACTTGAGCAGCTCGAACTCCTTGAAGGTGAGGTCGAGCACCCGGCCCTTGAGCTTGGCGCTGTAGGTCGCCTCGTCCACGGAGAGGTCGCCGTTGCGGATCTCCATGGGGGAGTCGTCCGAGGTGATCTGCTGGCGGCCCATGGCGAGCCGCAGCCGCGCCTCGACCTCGGCGGGCCCCGCGGTGTCCAGCAGGACGTCGTCGATGCCCCAGTCCGCGGTGACGGCCGCGAGGCCGCCCTCGGTGACCACGAGGATCAGCGGACAGCCCGGCCCGGTGGAGCGCAGGAGCTGGCAGAGGGAACGCACCTGCGGGAGGTCCCGCCGGCCGTCGATCAGGATGACGTCGGCGCCGGGGGTGTCCACGAGGGCGGGGCCCTCGGCGGGGGCGACCCGGACGTTGTGGAGCAGCAGTCCGAGGGCGGGCAGCACCTCGGTGGAGGGCTGGAGGGCGTTCGTCAGGAGCAGCAGAGAGCTCATCGCGTGTCATCCGCCCGGTTCGCCCTGCGGTGGTCGTCTGGGGTTCGGTGTCCGGTCCTGTGCTCGGTTCGCTCGTCCATGACGTCGGTTCCTCCTCGGTCCCTGCGAGGACGCCTGCGGCACTGCTTCGTACTGCTTCTTCGTTACCGCTTCGTAAGCGTTGCTTCCGTCCCGCACCGGCTCCCGCGCGCCTGGAAGCCGGTGTGAGCTCTTGTTCACCTGGCCGTAACAACGACCGGAAAACGCAAAAGGACCCGGGGGCTGCTCTGCCCGGATCCTCTGCCGAGCACAATAGCCCAGATGCCTTCCGCGCAAGAGGGCGGATTTCACACTGTGGACGTGTCCTGGATCTCCTCCCGCCCCTTGCACGCAACATTTCCGGCCCGGTACGGGGCGGTGACCAGCGCGGCGGACGGGTGATGCCGGTGGGCCGTACCGCGCTGTATACGGGGGCGGCGCGTGGCGGCACGGGGGGCGCGAAGGGCGCGCGCGGGGGCACGGGCGGGGCCCGCGGCGGTGTCCGGGCGGGTGGTGTCCGGCCGCCGGGGAGCGGCCTCCCGGCCGCCGGGGCGATGACCCATCATGGAGGGCGGCGCGACACGAACGAGAGGAGTGCCGCTATGGCAGCGGGGACCATCCGCTACTGGGCCGCGGCCAAGGCGGCGGCCGGGACGGCGGAGGAGCCGTACACGGCCGGCACGCTCGCCGAGGCGCTCGACGCGGTGCGCGAACGCCACCCGGGCGAACTGAGCCGCGTCCTCCTCCGGTGCTCGTTCCTTGTCGACGGTGACCCCGTCGGGACCCGGAGCCATGAGACCGTACGCCTTGCCGAGGGCGGCACGGTCGAGGTGCTCCCGCCGTTCGCAGGAGGGTGAACCGCACAGCATGAGCAGCGATCAGCAGTACCCGTACGACCCGTACCGGCAGCAGCCGCCGGCCTGGCAGTCGCACGAGGACCGGGCCGCCGGTCAGGGGTACGGGCACCAGGACGGGGGCGCGGCCGCGGCGCAGACCTGGCAGGGCGAGACCTGGGACACCCAGTACCAGCCGGTGGTCCCGCCCACGTCCGCCCCTGCGGGGCCGCTGCCGCCGCATGCCCCTGCGGGGGCGCCGCCGGAGGCGGGCTACGCGCCGCCGCACGGGGGCGGCTTCCCGCCGCCCGGCACCGCGCCGGTCCCGGGCGCCGGCCGGGTGCCCGGCACGCCCGCCGGACCGCCTGCTCCCACCCCTGGGGGCGCCGGCTACGCGCAGGGCGGGGGGTCTCCCGTGCACGCGGGTGCCCACCCGTCCCACGGGGGCGGCCACTCGGCGCCGGGCGCGGGCCTCGGGGCGGCCGCCTCTGCACCGGACGGCGTCGGCCACGCGCCGGACCCGGGCCGCGCGTCGTACGGCACCGGGGTCCCGGCCCACCCGGCGCCCGAGGCGGGTTACGCGCCGCCGCACGGTGCGGGGCTCGCGCAGGGTGGGGGCTCGTCCGTGGACGGGGGCGCGTACCCGGCCCACGGCGCGAGTGCCCAGCCATCCCACGCCGCCGGCCTGTCCGCGCACGCGGACGGCTACTCGATGCCCGAGGCGGGTTACGCGCCGCCGCACGGTGCGGGGCTCGCGCAGGGTGGGGGCTCGTCCGTGGACGGGGGCGCGTACCCGGCCCACGGCGCGAGTGCCCAGCCATCCCACGTCGCCGGCCTGTCCGCGCACGCGGGCGGCCACTCGGTGCCCGAGGCGGGTTACGCGCCGCCGCACGGTGCGGGGCTCGCGCAGGGTGGGGGCTCGTCCGTGGACGGGGGCGCGCACCCGGCCCACGGCGCGAGTGCCCAGCCATCCCACGCCGCCGGCCCGTCCGCGCACGCGGGCGGCCACTCGGTGCCCGAGGCGGGCTACCCGGCGCCGCATGGCGCGGGGCTCGCGCACGGCCCGGGGGCTCCCGCGCACGCAGGCGCGTATGCCTCCCACGGAACCGGCGTCCCGGCCCACGCCGCCGGGCTGTCCCCGCAGGCGGACGGCCACCCGGCGCAGGGCACGGGCCTCGCGCAGGGCGCGGGCCACCCCGCGCCCGAGGGCGGCGCCGCGCACGCGTACGGGGACGCTGCCCCTGGCGGGCACGGCGGCGGCTACCCCGCCTACGGCGCGGGCGCGCCGTCCCACGGCAGCGGCGTACCGCCGCACGGCGGCGCCCCCGTCACCCCCGACGGCTACAGCACCCCCACCACCGGCGGCAACGCGCGGATCACCGATGCGCAGCGGGCCCGGGCCGAAGGGCGGTCGCCGATCATTCCGCCCGGGATTCAGCCTGCCGGGCTGACCGCCGGGCTCGGGCTGCTGCTCGCCGGTGGCGCCGCGCTCGGCCCGTACGCGCTGCTGGTGCCGCTCGTCCTGCTCCAGGCGGTGACCGCCGCTGGCTGGTTCCGGCTGAACGGGATGTGGCCCGCCCGCCAGGGCATCGCCCTCGCCTTCGCCGGCGGCCTCGCCGCCGACATCGCGCTGCTCGCGGCCGGTGACGGCGATGCGACCGGCGCGATCCTCGGCACCCTCGGCGTCTGGGTGCTCCTCACCCTCGTCCTCCAGCTGCGCAGCCGCGCCGCCGCCGACGAGCGGCTCTACGGACTGATGGCCACCGTCGTGTCCGCCGCCCTCGCGATCCTGGCGACCGCCCACCTCGCCGCCGCGCCCGACGCGGTCGTGGCCGGCGGGATCGCCGTCGCCGCGACGGCCGTCGCCCGGGCCCTCCCCCTGCCCGGCCCGCTCTCCGTGGCCGTCTCGCTCGGCACCGCCGCCGGTGCCGGGGCCGTGGCGGGCGCGCTGGCCGGACTCGGCGCCGGCGACGGCGCGCTGCTCGGCGCGGTCGCCGGGGCCTGCGCACTGATCGGCCTGCGGGTGGCCGGCTACGACTACCCGTCGCGCTTCGTGCACATGACCGCCGGCGTCGCCCTGCCGCTGACGGCCGCCGCGCCCGCGATGTACCTCCTCGGCCGCGCGCTCGCCTGACCCGCCGTCCCGGTCCCGGGGCCGGAGCGGGGACATGGGACGCCGCTCTCCGGGGCAGAGGCACCGGGCAGGCGGTGAAGCAGGGCCGGTGCGCGACCGGGCGCACCGGCTCCGCGCGGCTCCCGGAACCAACGGCGGTCCCGGGACGTCGATCATTGAGCGGATGGCGTCGTCCGGACCGATTTCGCCCGTGGGCGGCCGGGGGCCACAGACAGGGTGGGGGACACCGAACACAATGCGTGCACTGCGGATACTGCTGATCGTCGCCGTCGTCCTCGGCGGCCTCTTCGTCGCCGCCGACCGGCTGGCGGTCAACTACGCCGAGTCGGAGACGGCCGACCGCATCCGGACCAGCCAGGGCCTGGACCGGACGCCCGAGGTCTCCATCCACGGCTTCCCCTTCCTGACCCAGGTCCTCGGCAAGGAACTGGACGAGGTCGACGTGGCGCTCGCCGACCTCACCGCCACCGCCGGCGGCAACGAGGTCAATGTGACCGAGGCGCGCGCCGAGTTGCGCGGGGTGCGCATCGACGGCTCCTTCTCCTCCGCGACCGCCGCCCGGGCCGACGGCTCGGCCCGGATCTCCTACGCGGACCTCACCGAGGCCGCCCCCGGCGAGGCCGAGGTCACCTACGCGGGCCCCGAGCGCGCGGCCAAGGGCCAGGTCAAGGTGAGCGGCCCGCTGGTGAAGCTGCTGGAGGACGCGGACGTCCCGCTGCCGGAGGCGGCGAAGGCCCTGATCGGCGACCGCGAGGTCGCCACGTACAGCACGGTGACCCTGGTGGAGGGGGCGACGGTCCGGCTGAAGGCCGAGTCGCTGCCGAAGCTGCCGCTGCCGGGCTTCGAGGAGCGGCTGCGCAAGGCCGTCGACCTGGACCTGAGGATCGAGGGGCTGCCGTCCACCATCACGCTCGACAAGGTGGAGGCCGGGGAGACCGGGCTGCGGTTCTCCGGCACGGGCGAGGGCGTCCGGCTGACGGGCTGAGCCCGGCACGGGGCCCGGCCCGGGGAGACGCGCCCGGACGGCCGTTGGCCGCATGCTGAGACAGCGCCGTCCGGCAGGCAGATGAAGTGAGGGCGGAGCCCCCGCGCACCGCGCGGGAGAGGGCTTCACCCCTCTGTCCGTACCGCATAGTGGACGATCGCGTCTCACGATACGACACGCCGGTGACATCGCGCCCGTCTCGTCCCTACGATCGGTGCCATGAAGCAGCGACAGGCGGATCTCACGAAGCGGCGGGCAGTAGACCTGTGCCGCGTCGCCGCCATGCTCTGTCGCACCGTCTGAGCGGGTTCACACTCCCGTATCCCTCAGGCCCTCCGACCCTCGACGTCGGGGCCGCTCCGTGCAGGTCGACGCGCCGTCCGCGCGTCCCGCACACCCCGCGCACCACGCCCGCGCACCACCGCCGCACACTGCCCCGGAGGAGAAACTCATGAGCCGCAGCGACGTCCTGGTCGACGCCGACTGGGTCGAGGCCCGCCTCGACGACCCGAAGGTCGTCATCGTCGAGGTCGACGAGGACACCTCGGCCTACGACAAGAACCACATCCGCAACGCGATCCGCATCGACTGGACCAAGGACCTCCAGGACCCGGTCCGCCGTGACTTCATCGACCAGGAGGGCTTCGAGAAGCTCCTGTCGGCGAAGGGCATCGCGAACGACTCCACCGTCGTCCTCTACGGCGGCAACAACAACTGGTTCGCCTCCTACGCCTTCTGGTACTTCAAGCTCTACGGCCACGGCGACGTCCGCCTCCTCGACGGCGGCCGCAAGAAGTGGGAGCTGGACTCCCGCGACCTGGTCGCCGAGGTCCCGGCCCGCGAGGCCACGGACTACAAGGCCAAGCCGCAGGACACGTCCATCCGCGCCTTCCGCGACGACGTGGTGAACGCGATCGGCAGCCAGAACCTGGTCGACGTCCGCTCGCCCGACGAGTTCAGCGGCAAGCTCCTCGCCCCGGCGCACCTCCCGCAGGAGCAGTCGCAGCGCCCCGGCCATGTGCCGAGCGCCCGCAACATCCCGTGGTCGAAGAACGCCAACGACGACGGCACCTTCAAGTCGGACGAGGAGCTGAAGGCCCTCTACGCCGACGAGCAGGTGGACCTGGCGAAGGACACCATCGCCTACTGCCGCATCGGTGAGCGTTCCGCGCTCACCTGGTTCGTCCTGCACGAGCTGCTCGGCGTCGAGAACGTCAAGAACTACGACGGCTCGTGGACCGAGTACGGCTCCCTCGTGGGCGTGCCGATCGAGCTCGGCGCCAACAAGTAACCGGCGTCAACAGACCACCCCGATCCGACCTTTCTGGAGTAGCAACATGTGTGGAGCGAAGGCCGGCGGCCCCGACGCCTCGACGATCAAGCCCGGTGAGACCACCATCCAGGGCCAGGTGACCAAGGACGGCGAGCCCGTCACCGGTTATGTGCGCCTGCTGGACTCGACCGGCGAGTTCACCGCCGAGGTCCCGACCTCCGCGACCGGGCAGTTCCGCTTCTACGCGGCCGAGGGCACCTGGACCGTGCGGGCGCTCGTCCCGGGCGGCACCGCGGACCGCACCGTCGTGGCGCAGACCGGCGGTCTCGCCGAGGTCGCGATCGCGGTCTGAGGTCCGAAACGACCCGCATCACCCGCATCACCTGCACGACCTGACCGGCCGAAGGGCCGCACCTCCTGGGGGTTGGACGCTACCGGGAACGAGGTGCGGCCCTTCGGTCATGCCGGGTTCCGTTCCGGGGGCGCGTCCGGGGCACGGTCGTACCCTGGAGGCATGCTCGCCCGGAGGCGCCGCACCTACTTCCTGATGATGGGCGGCTGCCTGGTCCTGTTCGTGTCCGCCTGGGCCGTCGTACGGCTCTGGTCGGTGCCGGTCGCGGTCGGGATGTGCGTGGTCGCCATGGTGATCCCGCCGGTCGCCGCGGTGATGGCCAACCGGCGCGGCCCGGACGACCGCTGGTGGGACGACCCGTCCGGGGACCCGAAGTCCGACGAGTGGTGGGACGAACTGGACGGCAAGCGCCGCCGCCCGCCGTCCTGACGTCCCGCGTACGCGAGACGTCAGTAGACGAGGGCCTGGACGCCGTCCTGCACGGCCTCGCTCACGAACACCTGCGCCCCGGCGATCCGTACGCCCTCCAGCACGTCCTTCTCCGTGATCTCGCGCCGCGCCGCGCACTGCGTGCACAGGGTGACCGACCCGCCCGCCAGGATCGCGTCCAGCAGCTCGGGCAGCGGTGCCGCGTGCGGGAGTTCGAACTCGGCGGCCCGCCCCGGCAGCGTGAACCACGACGACTCACCGGTCAGCCACAGCGACACCTCCACCCCGCTGGCGACGGCGACGGCCGCCACCGTGAAGGCCTGCGAGCAGCGTTCGGGAGCGTCGGCCCCGGCGGTCACCTTGATCACGAGCTTCTTCGCCATATGCCGAACTGTAGTGCTCCTGACCACAACCCCCGGTAGGCGCTGCGGGTCAGCTCTGTGCGCGGATACGGAATCCGCGCCTCAAGTCTCGTGGGGGGACTCACTTGGAAACGCAGGACACCGGGGCCGCCGCGCCACCACCGGCGCCGGACACCCCGCCGGGGGTGCCGGACACCCCGGCCCCGGCCGCGCCGCCGGGGCCGGACCGCCGCACTGATCGGCGCGGCCGCGGTGCTCGGCCTCGTCGCGGGCACGGTCACCGGCTACGCGGTGCAGTACCAGCGGGAGCCCACCCCGCTGCCCGTGCTGTCGCAGCCCGACCTCCGCACACCGAAGCCGGTCGCCGCCGGGCCGGACACCACCACTCGCTCGCTCAACGCGAACCGCTGGGTCAAGACTGACGGTGACCTGCGTGAACTCCTGCTGCGGAAGCCCAAGGGCGCCAAGACCGAGGTCAAGGCCGACTGGGAGGACCTCTACTCCTTCGCGCACTGGTTCGAGGAGGAGGAGTCGATGTTCCGGGAACTCCTCGCGGACGAGTTCCGGCGCTCCGCGAGCGTCAGCTGGTCCCAGCGCGGCCGGGTCTACGTCGACATCCGCCTGATCCAGTTCCGCGAACAGGAGGAGAAGAAGGCGGAGTCCTTCGGCGAGGGCCAGCAGTGGTACCTCGACGAGGACGACTGGGCGGGCAACGACGGTGAGCCCATCCCCGGCAGCGCCGACGGCCGCACCTACGTCTTCGACGAGCCCCTCCGCGAGGCGGGGTACGAGCCCCTGTACCGGGGCCGGGCCGTGGCCTGGCGGGGCGACATCGTGATGATCATCGAGTACGCGGACAACGCGGGGCCGGTCGACGAGAAGGCCCTGAAGTCGCTCGCGAAGCGCCAGTTGGAGCGACTGTGAACGAGCCGACGAACCCGGGCGGGCAGCCGGAGCCGCAGCCGGCACCCGAGACACCGCCGACCCCCGCCCAGGCCACCGACCCGACCCCCGAGCCGACCACGGACCCGACCGCCGAGGCGGCAGTGGACCCGGACACCGCCCCCGCCCCTGCCTCGGCCGTGCGCCGACGCCGGCGGCGCCTGGCCGCGCTCGTCGCCGCCGTGGTGTGCACGGGCCTGGTCGCCGGCGCGGGCGCGTGGGGCTGGTCCGCCCTCCAGGACGCGGACCGCACCGCGCCGACCGTCCTGTGGGCCGAGCCCGACCCGGACACCGTGGGACCCGTCCCCGAGGCGGAGCCCACCGGCCTCGCCGCCCATCTGCTGCCCGTACCGGCCCACTACCGCCCCGGCCCCGACATCAAGGGCTTCGGCAACGACGGCGTCCTCAACGAGGCGCGGGCCGTCGCCCTGCTCAAGGAGGGCACGCGCGGTCTGCCGGGGCCGCAGCGCAAGCGGTTCGACAAGGCCGTCCGCGACCTGCGCGTCAAGGGCCTGGCCATGCGCAGCTACCGGTCGGTCGACGCCGAGTTCGTCGTGGAGACGCAACTCGCCCAGCTGGAGAACAAGAAGGCCGTGAGCGGGATGACCGCCTTCCACAAGAGCCTGGCGGACGCGTCCGGGTTCTTCCGCAAGGGGCCGAAGATCACGGGCCACCCGAAGGCCGTGTGCCTGCGGATGCCGAAGATCGACGGCATGGCGATCGACGGCATGGTCTGCACCGCCCCCGTGGGCGAGATCCTCGTGCGCGTGTACGCGTACGGGCCGAAGGGGCTCCCGCTCGGAACGATCAAGGAGTTCGTGGGCGACCAGCTCGACCACGTCACGTCGCCCGGGGAGGCCGTGTGAGCACCGACGCCGTATCCGAGCCCGTGGCGACGCCGCCGCCCACGACCCCTCCGCCGCCCGGGGCTCCGCCGGAGACCCCCGCGCCGGCGGAGGGCCCCGCGCCGACGGAGACTCCCACGCCGGCGGAGGGCCCTGTGCCCCCGGCAGCCCCCGCCGCGCCCGAGCCCACCGTCCCGCCGGAGGCGCCCGCCCCCGCCCCCGTGGTGAAGGACCGGCGGGTGTTGCGGGCCGTGCTGCGCTGGACGGCCGCCGTGGCCGTCTTCGCCACCGTCGCCGCCGGCAGCGCGTACGCCGTCGTGGATCGCGAGCGGACCGACGTCCCCGGCCTCGCCACGCTGGACGACGGCCGCTGGACGTACCCGAAGCTGAGCAGGCCCGCGCTGCCCGCCGGTGCCCCGCTTCCCTTCGCGCCCTCGAACCACGGCGAGATCCACTACGCCGACCTGGAGAAGCTGCTGCTCCCCGCCCCGGCGGGGGCCGCCGCGGACCCGTCCCTGCGGGGCGAGCGGAGCCGGGTCGGGGTCGAGCGCTATCTCAAGGAGTACGTGGCCGACGACCGCGAGCTGCTGCGCGAGCACCTGCGGGAGTCCCGGGTGCGCGAGGTCGTGGCCCGCGGCTGGCGGATGCCGGACGGCACCACCACCCGGATCTTCCTGCTGCGCTTCCACACCTCGGCCGTCGCCGGGGACTACTTCGACACCGAACTGGGCGGCGGACCCGACACCCTCCTCCAGCCCGTCGGCGTCGAGGAGATGTCCTCCTACGACGAGGACTACGACAAGTCGGCCGACGTCACGTCCACCGAGCGCTATGTCTACGACGAGCCGGCGCCGCGCGGGCCGGTCCACGTCCGGCACGCGTACATCACGGCGGGCGACACGATCGCCCTCGTGGTTCTGTCCCGCAAGGGCGAGGTCCCGGCCGTCCCCTTCCACCAGACCGTCGTCCTCCAGAACCAGCTCCTCGGCTGAGCCCCCGGGCCGGCCCCGGCGGGCCGGGCCCACCTCGCAGAACGGGCCGCACCCCCAGCGACTAAGCTGGGTGCGGCCCGTTCTGCCGTCACGCGTCGTCGAGGAGCCCTCCCGTGATCGTTTTCTTCGAAGCCCTGCTGGTCCTGGTCTGCGTCGGCGTGCTCGCCTTCACCGGTCTGGCCGTGAAGAAGCTCTACCAGGGCCAGCGCTGACCTTCCGTACCGCCTCCGCCTCCGAACGACAGAGCTGCTCATGATCGAGATTCCGTCCGACCTCAACCCGGACCTCGTGCCCCTGGCCTTCCTCCTCGGTACCTGGGAGGGCGCGGGCGTCTCCGACTTCCCCGGCGCCGAGAAGTGCAACTTCGGCCAGTCCGTCACCTTCAGCCACGACGGGCGGGACTTCCTCGAATACGTCTCGCACTCCTGGGTGCTGGACGGTGAGGGCAACAAGGTCAAGCCCCTGGAGAGCGAGAGCGGCTACTGGCGGATCGACAAGGACCGCAAGGTCGAGGTCGTCATGGTCCGCGACCAGGGCGTCGTGGAGATCTGGTACGGCGAGCTGGCCGACCAGAAGCCGCAGATCGACCTGGTGACCGACGCCGTCGCCCGGACCGCCGCGTCCGGCCCGTACAGCGGGGGCAAGCGCCTCTACGGCTACGTCAACAGCGACCTGATGTGGGTCGGCGAGAAGGCCACCCCCGAGGTGGAGCTGCGGCCGTACATGTCCGCGCACCTGAAGAAGGTCGTCACGCCCGACGAGGTCGCCAACTGGGCCAAGGACCTGGGCGATCTGCCCGACGACGGCATCGCCTTCTTCAAGTAGGCAGCCTCCGGGCAGGCGGCCCCCGGGCCGCCGCTGCCTACACTGGGGGCGTGGTGACCACCGACTGGAAGACCGATCTGCGCAAGCGCGGTTACCGGCTGACCCCGCAGCGCCAGCTTGTCCTCGAAGCCGTGGACACCCTTGAGCACGCCACCCCGGACGACATCCTGTGCGAGGTGCGCAAGACGGCGTCGGGCGTCAACATCTCCACGGTCTACCGGACCCTGGAGCTGCTGGAGGAACTGGGCCTGGTCTCCCACGCCCACCTCGGCCACGGCGCCCCGACCTACCACCTGGCCGACCGGCACCACCATCTGCACCTGGTGTGCCGGGACTGCACCGGGGTCATCGAGGCGGATGTGACGGTGGCCTCCGAGTTCACCGAGAAGCTCCGCCGCCAGTTCGGCTTCGACACGGACATGAAGCACTTCGCGATCTTCGGCCGCTGCGAGGACTGCACCAAGCGCAGCGAGAGCGCCAAGCGCACCGAGAGCACCAAGCGCGGCGAGAGCGCCGACAGCACCAACAGCCCCGACGGCACCGACAGTGCCGGGAAGACGCCCCCTACCGGGTCGTAGGCTTGTTCGCATGAAGAGCCCCCTCCTGTCCCAGCCCGGCGCGGTGCCGGCCGAGGGACGCGACGAAGGGGTCGCCGCGCACTACGGCGACCTGTTCCGTGAGCAGCGCGCGCTCGCCGACGGCAAGGGTCTGGTCGACCTGTCGCACCGCGGGGTCGTCTCCGTCACCGGCGACGACCGGCTGAGCTGGCTGCATCTGCTGCTCACCCAGCACGTCAGCGACCTCCCGGCCGGGCAGGCGACCGAGGCGCTGATCCTCTCCGCGAACGGGCACATCGAGCACGCCCTCTACCTCGTCGACGACGGCACCACGGTCTGGGCGCACGTGGAGCCGGGCACCCGGGAGGCGCTGCTCGCCTACCTGGAGTCGATGAAGTTCTTCTACCGGGTCGAGATCGCCGACCGCACGGACGAGTTCGCCGTGGTGCACCTGCCCGCCGGTTCGATCGCCGAGGCCCCGGCGGGCGCCGTCGTCCGGGAGGCCGCCCACGGCCGGGACGTGTTCCTACCGCGCGCGGAGCTGGAGTCGTACGCCACCGCCAACGGCCCCCTCGCGGGAATCCTCGCCTACGAGGCCCTGCGCATCGAGGGGCACCGCCCGCGCCTCGGCTTCGAGACGGACCACCGCACCATCCCGCACGAACTGGGCTGGATCGGCAGCGCCGTGCACCTCCAGAAGGGCTGCTACCGGGGCCAGGAGACCGTCGCGCGCGTCCACAACCTGGGGAAGCCGCCGCGCCGGCTGGTCTTTCTGCACCTGGACGGCAGCGAGGTCCATCTGCCCGGCCCGGGCACCCCGGTGCGCCTGGCGGCGGACGGCGAGGAGGGCCGCCAGCTCGGCTTCGTCACCACCTCGGGCCGCCACCACGAGCTGGGCCCGATCGCGCTGGCCCTGGTGAAGCGGAACGTTCCGGTCGACGCCGAGCTGATCGCGGGGGACACCGCGGCCGCGCAGGAGACCGTCGTCGAGCCGTAGCCGTAGCCCGGGGGCAGGGGGCGCGGTCCCGGCCCGTCAGACCTCGACGAGGACCGTGAACGGCCCGTCGTTGGTCAGCGAGACCCGCATCCGCGCCCCGAAGCGGCCCGTCGCCACGGTCGCGCCGAGAGCCCGCAGCTGGGCCACCACCTCGTCGACGAGCGGTTCGGCGACCGGGCCGGGGGCCGCCGCGTTCCAGGTGGGGCGGCGGCCCTTGCGGGCGTCGCCGTACAGCGTGAACTGCGAGATCACCAGCAGCGGGGCGTCCGCGTCCGAGCAGGACCGCTCCTCGGTCAGGATCCGCAGCGACCACAGCTTGCGGGCCAGCCGGGCGGCCTGCTCCGGGGTGTCGTCGTGGGTCACCCCCACCAGGACGCACAGTCCCTCGCCCGTGATCTCGCCGACCGTCTCCGGGCCGGACTCCCCCGGCACCACGACGCTCGCGCCGTCAACCCTCTGCACCACTGCACGCATGCGGAGAAAACTACCTGGCGGCCATTCGGGGCCGAACAGGTGCGGACCGCCTGCGTCGGCGCACATCGGGGTGGCACCATGCACCAAGGCGGTGCACCCCCTCGGCCCACCGGGCCCCGGGAGGCTCCTGCACCGGTCGCGAGGGGACGGACGTACGCACATGAGCACCACATCTGGCGCCGGGCCGCGGCTCGGCCCCGTCACGGGAGCCGCGGCGGACCCCGGAGCGGTGGCCGCACCGCCCCGGCAGCGGGCCGGGGACGGGCTCCCCGGCCGTTCGGAGCCCGACCTCGTCGCCCTGCGGCTGCCCGAGCTGCGGGCCCTGCGCAGGGACTCCCAGCGCGACGAGGCGGACCTCAGCTATGTGCGCCGGCTGGTCCAGGGCCGGATCGACATCCTGCGGGCCGAGGTGGCGCGCCGGGCCGACCCGGAGTCGCCGGTGGTCGACCGGCTCTCCGAGATCCTGGCCGACCCGCCGTCCGCCCGGGGCTCCTCCGCCCGGCACGTCACCCTGTCGACCCCGCACGGCGAGGAGTACCGGCGGCTCGCGGACGACGTCCTCGACGAGATCGGCCTCTCCGACCTCGGCGCCCGGACGGACGAGGAGCTGCACGCGGCGATGGGCCGCCTGCACGCCTACGAGCAGCAGGTCTCCCGGCGCCGGCAGCAGCTCCAGCGGACGGCCGACGATTGCAGCGCGGAGATCGCCCGCAGGTACCGTGAAGGCGAAGCACAAGTAGACGACCTGCTGATCTGAGCGGCCGCCGGGCGATCCCCGGGCGGCCCTGCCGGGACCGGTCCCGGCGTGCCCGGAGGGGCGGGTCCCGCACTGGAGACGCGCCCGCCATGACCTCATCCACCGCCCCCGGCACCGCGGACATATCCCGGGCCGCCGCACCCCCCGTCCTGGCCGAGGTCGTCCGCTCGGGCTTCGTCGAGGGCCACCACCGCGGCTCGCTGGTCGTGCTGGCGGCGGACGGCAGTGTGGAGCTGGCCATCGGGGACCCGGCGGCTCCGGTGTTCCCCCGGTCGTCCAACAAGCCCATGCAGGCGGCGGCCGTGCTGCGCGCCGGTCTCGACCTGTCCGGGGAGCGCCTGGCGCTCGCGGCGGCCAGCCACTCGGGCGAGGCCTTCCACATCGAGCTGGTGCGCCGGATGCTCGCGGAGCACGGGCTGGACGAGGCCGATCTGCGCACCCCGCCGGACCTGCCGCTGGACCCGGCCGAGGCGGAGACGTACCTGGCGCAGGGGCACGTCCGGGACCGGGTGACCATGAACTGCTCGGGCAAGCACGCCGCGATGCTCGCCGCCTGCGCGCTCAACGGCTGGGACCGGGAGGGCTATCTGGAGCCGGAGCACCCGCTTCAGCGGCTGGTGCACACGGTGGTGGAGGAGACGTCCGGGGAGCGGGTCGCGGCGGTCGGCACGGACGGCTGCGGGGCGCCGCTGATGGCGATCTCGCTGACCGGTCTGGCCCGCGCCTTCCGGCACTTCGTGCTCGCCGCGCCGGGCTCCCCGGAGCGCCGGGTCGCGGACGCGATGCGCGCCCACCCGGAGTATGTGGCGGGCACCCGGCGGCCGGACACCTGGCTGATGCGGGAGGTGCCGGGCGCGCTGTCGAAGATGGGCGCGGAGGCGGTGCAGGCGGTGGCGCTGGCGGACGGCCGCGCCCTCGCCTTCAAGATCGAGGACGGCGCGGGCCGCGCCCTGGGCCCGGTGCTGGCGCGGGCGCTGACCCGTATGGGCGTGGAGGCGCAGGTCGTGGACCGGATCGGCCATATGCCCCTGCTGGGCGGGGGCGCGCCGGTGGGCGGGGTCCTGGCGGCGTTCTGACCGGCTCCCGGGGGCGTGCGCGAGTCGGGCGCGCGCTGTACCTGGGCGACGCCTCGGCGGTGCGGTCGGCGACCCCGGAGCCCGGACGTGTTCTGAGGCTCCGGCCCGGTGAACGTGCGGGCCGGTCAACCCGTGCGGACCGGTCAGCCCGCGGTGACGGCGGGGGCGACCAGGAGCAGTCCGCCGACCCCCGCGCACGTCGCGTTCTCCGCCTTGATGCCGACCGCCAGCAGGGCGAGGCCCAGTCCGGCCGTGAAGCCGTACCGGAACTGGACGTACTGCTCGACGACGAGAGCGATGAGAGGCATGGTGTGTCACTCCTTCGAGGATGAGCCGCCGAGCTCGCACACCGTTGTGCTGCTGGGGAATTGGTCCGGTCAGATTGTCAACTCTCCGATGAATTGGTCCGGTTGACTTGTTGGAGTGATGCCCTGTCTCCGCAGATCCGTAAACTTGTCCGGTTGTTCGGTGGTGTCTTCGGGTGGTCAATCATTCGACTGACAGGATCTGTGGGGTATCTCCGCCTGCTGTACGGGGAGTTGTATGGTTGTGGGGTGACCAGTCAGGGATCCGCCCCGAGGGACGGCCAGTACCGCTATATGTGGCTGGCCGACGAACTGCGCAAGGAGATCCACGAGGGGACGCGTCTGCCCGGTCAGCGCATCCCCACCCAGGAGGTACTGGCCGGCCAGTACCACGTCTCCCGTCACACGGTGATCCAGGCGGTCAACCTGCTGCGCGAGGAAGGGCTGGTCCACGTCGTCCAGGGCAGCGGCACCTTCGTCCGCGAGCACGGCGAGGCCGGTGAACACGGTGAGCCCGGCGCCCACGACGGAACGGCGGCGGCCACCGGCGACCCGGCCGCCGCGGGCGACGAGAGCTACGCGGTCGTCTCGGAGAACGTGCCCCAGGTGCGGCTCAAGCCGTATCTGGAGGAGGCGTTCGAGGCGACCGAGGTCACCCTCGACGTGTTCTCCATGACCACCGAGTCCCTGGCGACCCAGGTGTCCCAGCAGAAGGACCGCATCCTCGACCGCGAGATCCAACCGCCCCGCAGCATCACCGCCCGGCTGCTCCTCCCGGACACCGCCTCCGACCACCTCGCCGTGCCCCGCCCGGTCGACGGATCGGACGACCCGCGGGTGCGCGTGCGGATGCACGGAATCCTGCGGGCGCATGCCACCATGCTCCGGGAGTCGCTGTACGAACTGCGCAACCGGGGCTTCGTCCCCGAGGTCTCGGTCGAGGTCCGCCTCGTCGCGTTCTCCCCGCAGATCAAGTTGTACATCCTGAACCGGCGGCTCGCCCTACAGGGCTTCTACCCGCCGGAACTCGGCACGGTCACGGTCCCGCCGGACAGCGAGGAAGTGACCATTCTCGACTCCTACGGCACCGGGGCGACCCTCTTCCCCTTCCGTGCCTCCGCCGACTCCACCCCCGATCAGGTCGGCATCGTGCGCCAGATGCGGAAGTTCTTCGAGAACACCTGGAACCACCAAGCCACAAGGGCGGAAATCTGACCGTGCCACACGCCACTGCCCCCCCGGAGGCCCCGTCCGCGACCCGGGAGGCGGTGACCCGGGCCCGGTGTGTCGTCCTCGACCTCGACGGCCCGGTCGCGAGCGTCTTCGCGGGGGAACCCGCGGCCGTCGCCGCCGCCGAACTCGTCGGCCTCGCCCGCCGGGACGGGCGCCTCGTCGAGGCGGTGCGCCACAGCGCCGACCCGATCGCCGTCCTGAGCGCCCACACGCTGGCCCTGCACGCCCACGGCGCGGACACCGGCTGGCGCCGCACCGTCGCCGCGATGCACGAACTCCTGGACGACTACGAGCGCAAGGCCGCCGAGACCGCCGTCCCCACCCCGGGCGCCGCCGCGTTCATCGAGTCCTGCCACGCCTCCGGCCGGAGCCTCGCCGTCGCGACGAACAACCACGCGGACGCCGCCGCGCGGATCCTGGAGCGGATGGCCGTGCTGCACTGCTTCCCCGAGGGCGCGGTCGTCGGCCGGTCGGGCGACGCCCGGGAGATGAAGCCCAGCCCCGTCCCGCTGCTCAGGGCGATGCGGCCGGGCCTCGGCCCCGGCGGGCACCTCATGATCGGCGACACCGTGACGGACTACCGGGCGGCCCGACAGGTCGGGATGCCGTTCTGCGGGTATCACGCCAAGGGGGTGGGCCGGCAGCGGCTGTCGGCCGCCGGCGCCCCGCTCGTCGTCGCGCGGATGGCGGAGTTGTCGGTGTTCGGCTGACACCGGGTGCGGAACGCCCCTCGCGGGCGGGCCCGCCGGGTGCCGCCCGGACCCGGTCGTTCCGCCCGCCGCGGTGCCGTCCCCGGCACGGCGCGGGCGGCGGGCCGGGCCCCGAGCGAAGGAGGCGGCCGCATTCACACGGGGGCAGCGCGCATGACGGCCGAGCCGGCGTCGCGGAGCAGGCAGCGGGCGGTGCGGCTCAGCGCCGGCGAGGCCCTGATCGAGGGCCCGCTCAAGGGGTACCACCACGAGACATACGCCTTCCCGCTCCCGGACGCGGCGGGCCGGGCCGGGACGGTGCGCTGGAAGTGCCGGGAGCCGCGGGACGGCGTCCTCTGGTTCGACCGGCGCTGGTTCGCCTCCGAGGGCGCCCTGCTCCGGGCCCTGGCCGGCCGGGTCGACAGCGTCCCGGAGATCATCCTGGTGGACGGGATCGGCCTCCAGCGGTTCATCGAGGGCTCGACCCTCGGCGCGCACGGTGGTCCGGGCCGGCCGGTCGCCGAGCGCCATCTCGCCCAGGTGGAGCGGCTGTTCGGGGAGCTGGCCGCGATCGGCCCCCGGGATCTGGGCCCGGGTCCGGCGGTGCTCCCGGCCACGGGCGGGCCGGTCGCGGACGGCGACTGCGCGGGCTTCGCCGCCGAACTGGTCCGGTTCACCGAACTGGAGGTCCGCCGCGCCCATCTCCCGCTCTACGGAGACCTGTTCGCCGCGCTCGGCGTACCGGACGACGGCCTGGACCGGATGGCCAGCCGGACGGAGACGTTCACCTCCCGGCCGTTCTGCCTGCTCCACGGGGACCTGCACCGGGAGAACTTCGTCGTCGACGGCCACGACCGGCTGTGGACCATCGACTGGGAGCTGGCGGCCTTCGGCGACCCCCTCTACGACCTCGCCACCCATCTGCATCTGATGCGCTACCCGGCCCGGCAGGCGGCCTCGGTGTCGCGGCGCTGGCGGGACGCGGTGGAGGCGGCCCGCCCGGGCGCCGCGCGCGGCTGGTGCCGGGACCTGCCGGAGCTGCTGGCGTACAAGCGGGTCCAGTCCGTCTACACGGACGTGGTGCGGGCCGGGATCGGGCTCGGTGAAGGCGGTGGCGGGCGCGGTGGCGGCCGGGCAGAGGTCGACTGGCGGCTTCTGATGGCCACCGCCCGCAAGCTGGAGTCGGTCATCGGCGGGGCGGCGCCCGCGCTGGGGATCTCCGCGCCGCCCCCGTTCCGCCGGATCGCCCAGGCGCTGGCGGACTGGCACCGCACGCGGTAGGGCGGCTGGGGCTTTGGGCCTCAGGAGGTGCGGGCGCGGAACAGGACGCCCGAGAGGACCATCGCCACCGCGAGAAGCCCCGAGCACCAGGCCAGCGCCACCCAAGGCGCCGAGCCCACCGGCTGGTCGTGCAGGAGTCCCCGGAGGGTCTCGATCAGCGGGGTGACCGGCTGGTGTTCGGCGAAGCCGTGCAGCCAGGTCGGCATGGTGTCCACGCGGACGAACGCGCTGCTCGGGTACGGCAGGAACATCATCACGAAGGTGAACCCGGACGCCGCCTCGGGTGTCTTCGCCAGCAGCCCCACGGCCGCCGACAGCCAGGAGACGGCCGTCACGAAGAGAAGCAGCACGCAAGCCGCGGCGAGCCAGCCCGCGAGGGTGGCCGACGGGCGGAAGCCGATCAGCAGCCCGACGCCGAGCACCAGGGCGGTCGCGCACAGGTTCCGCAGGGCGCTCGCGGCCACATGGCCCGCGAGGAGCGAGGTCCCGCCGATGTCCATGGCGCGGAAGCGGTCGACGATGCCGCCCTTCATGTCCTCGCTGACCCGCACCGCCGTGCCCGCCGCGCCGAACGCGGCGCACAGCACGAGGATGCCGGGCACCACGTAGTTCACGTACCGGGTGCCGGTGTCGATCGCGCCGCCGAAGAAGTAGATGAAGACCAGCATCAGCATGAGCGGCAGCATCAGCGCGGTGATGAGCGCGTCGACGTCCCGCAGGCTCAGCCGGACGCAGCGGCCCGCCAGGGTGACCGCGGGGGCCCCGGGCCCGGGGCGGGGGCGCGCGGTCCGGGTGGGCGCCGGTGGTGCGGGGGCGGGCAGGGTGGTCTCAGACACGGGAGGACTCCGTCCGTCCGTCGTGGGCGGCCCCGGCGCGGGTCGCGGTTCCGGTTCCGGTTCTTGTGCGCGTTCCGGCCCCGGCCCCGGCCCCGGCTCCGGTGCCGGTCCCGGTGCCGGTCAGGGTGAGGAACACGTCGTCCAGGGTGGTCGCGTGCAGCGAGAAGCGGACGATGTCGCGACGCTCGGGGTCGATCTCGTCCAGCAGGGCACGGACGTGCGCGGCCGTGCCGTCGGTCGCCAGCCCCACGGTGCGGGTGGCGCGGGCGCGGTGGACCGCGCGGGGAGCCAGCCGCCGGTAGGCGTCCTCGTCGGCGAGGACCACGTCCAGCCGCTGCCCGCCGACCGCGGCCTTCAGCTCGGCCGCCGTCCCCTCGGCCACGATCCGGCCGGTGTCCAGCACCGCGATCCGGTCCGCGAGGCGGTCGGCCTCCTCCAGGTACTGCGTGGTCAGCAGCACGGTGGTGCCGCCCGCGGAGAGTTCGCGCACCACCGCCCACAACTCCTGGCGGCTGCGCGGGTCGAGACCGGTGGTCGGCTCGTCCAGGAAGACGACCTCGGGGTCGGTGACCAGACCCGCCGCGAGGTCGAGCCGCCTGCGCATTCCGCCGGAGTAGGTGTGGGCGAGACGGCGGCCGGCGCCGGTGAGGCCGAAGCGTTCCAGGAGTTCGGCGGCGCGGCGGCGGGCGGCCGGGCGGGACAGTCCGCCGAGCCGGGCCATCATGCGCAGGTTCTCCTCGCCGGTCTGCTTCTCGTCCACGGCGGCGAACTGGCCGGTCAGGCTGATCGCCCGGCGCACCCGGGCCCGTTCGGCCACCACGTCGTGGCCCCCGACGCGGGCGCTCCCGGCGTCGGCGTCGGTGAGGGTGGCGAGGATGCGGACGGTGGTGGTCTTGCCGGCCCCGTTCGGCCCGAGGAGCGAGAAGACGCTCCCGCGCTCGACCCGGAGCCCGATGCCGTCGAGGACGGGCGTCCCGCCGTAGGACTTGCGCAGGCCCTCGGCCTCGACGGCGAAGCGCCCGTGGGCGGTCCGAGTGACTGTGCCGGTCTCGCCGGCCTGGGTGGATGACATGGCTGCGCTTCCTTTCCCGGAGCGTGCTGCGCCACGGGGGTGCCCGGCCCGGTCCGGCCGAGGGCCCTTCTGCGTATGGCATACGCGTTACTGTGTAAGGATTACGCATTACTAGGATGGCGTCAAGCGCGAAGGGCGGCGCCGGCGAGGCGCCGGGGCCGCGCGGGCGCGGTGAGCACGGGGTCGACGCGTTCGACGGCTCTGGCGGTTCAGCGGCTTTGGCGTTCGACGGCTCTGGCGGTTCGACGGCTTGGCGGTCGGCGGTTGACGGTTGACGGTTCGACGGGGTTTCGGCGAGGAGCGTGGCGGCGATGGCGGACGGCGGCGGTACGCGGGCAGGCGGCGACGCGCGCGGCCCGGGAGGCGAGGCCGGGGGCGGCTCGGGAAGCGGCTCCGGGGGTGGCGCGGACGCCGGTGTCGGGCTGCCCCCGAGCATCGAGGCCGCCTGGGGCCTGCGGGAACGTCCCGGCAAGGGGCCCAAGCCGGGAATCGGCGTCGACCGGATCGTCGAGGCGGCCCTCGCCCTCGGGCGCGCCGAGGGGCTGGCGGCCGTCTCCATGGGGCGCGTCGCCAAGGAGCTCGGCGTCTCCACGATGTCCCTGTACCGCTATGTCGGCGCCAAGGACGAGCTGTACATCCTGATGCAGGACGTGGCGATCGGCCTCCCGCCCGAGGCCCCCGCGCCGGGCACCGGCTGGCGGGAGGCGCTGGAGGCGTGGGCGCGGGCGCAGCGCGAGGTCTTCCACCGCAATCTGTGGATGCTGCGCATCCCCATCTCGGGCCCCCCGGCCACCCCGAACTCCGTCGCCTGGTGGGATCTGGGCCTCGCCGCGATGGCGGACACCGTCCTCGACGAGGGCGAGAAGATCTCCGTGATCCTGCTGCTGGGCGGGTTCGTGCGCAACGAGGCGCTGCTCATGGCCGACCTGGGCGCGGCCGTCGCGGCGAGCGGCCGCTCCGCCGAGGAGGTCATGCGCGGCTACGGCCTCACCCTTCAGCGCCTCGCGGACCGGGACCGCTACCCGTCTCTCGCGAAGCTGCTGGACAGCCGGGTCCTGTACGAACCGGACGACCCCGACTGGGAGTTCGAGTTCGGCCTGGAACGCCTGCTGGACGGGGTCGCGGTCCTGGTCGACCGCCGGGCGGCGGCGTCCGGCTGCGACCCGGCCGGCTGAGCCGGTCCGGTCCGGGGGCGTCTCAGACGCGGGGGACGCCCGGCGGGAACCCGGTCCAGCGCAGTTCGACGGGCAGATGGGCCATGTCGTTCAGCAGAAGCACGGCGGGGGGACGCCCGGGGGTCCACCGCAGCACGGTCAGCCCGGTGTTGGCGACGGGCAGCCCCATCCACCGCCACGCGGGCGCGTCGAGGGCCGCCCGGACCAGCCAGCCGACCAGGAACGCGTGGGTGACCACGAGTTCATGGCGTTCCTCGCCGCCGTCCACCGTCCCGGTGAACGCGGCCAGCGCCTCCCGCGCGAGGGCGGGCCCGCGCCGCCGGTCCTCCTCGTCCGCCCCGGCCAGGAACGCGAGCAGCGCCTCGGCGGAGTCGTCCGGCAACTCGGACCGGTCCGGGAGGTGGGGGATGTAGGAGGTGTCCGGTGGATCCTGGCCGGGGCCACGACGCCTGGCACGGCACCTCGCCGCGTTGCCGCAATGCCTGAATAGCTCCGCTATGAAGGCATCCCGGCGCCTTGCGATGCACCACACCAGACGCCGCGTCCTGTCCGGCCCTGATCCACCGGACACCTCCTGTCACCGGCGGGCTCGGAGACGCGGAGGGGCACCTCGGCCCCGGACCGGTCGGGCGCGAGCCGCGCGTGGACCAGGCGGGCGGTCTCGGCGGCGCGGGGGAGGGGGCCGTGGTGGACCGCGCTCAGGGGCACCGCCCGCAGCCGCTCGCCGAGCAGGGCGGCCTGGCGCCGGCCCGCCTCCGTCAGCCCGGACTCGTCGGCCGTCGCCTCCCCGTGGCGGGTGAGGTAGAGATAGCGCGTGGCGCGGTCCGTCATGCGGGAGCCTTCCGTCCGGGTGCCGTCGTTGCCGGCCGGGGCCGTCAGCCGGGAGGGACGCGCCCCCGCCCCACCCGGTTCCCGCGCCCCTACCGGCTACCCGACCGGAGGCCGGGCGACCCGGGCCCCTGTGTTCACGAACTCCCGTCCACCACCCGGGCCGTGCGCTCCAGCCGGCCCCGGTACTCCTCCCACCACGCCGGGTCGGCCGCCGGGACGCTGGTGGGGCCCTCGCCGCCCGCGCCGTCCAGCAGCTCCCGCAGGATGTCCGTGTGCCCGGCGTGCCGTTGGGTGTCGGCGACCACGCGCACCACCGCGTGGTGCTGCGTCACCGCGTCCCGCTCCGCCGGGCACCACGGCACCCGGCCGAGGGCGACCAGCCCGACGCCCGCCGCTCCCGCTGCCGTCACCACGACGGCGACTCGTGGAGCACGGCCACCGCGACCGGCTGGGCGGCGCCGACCTCGCCCGGCAGCCGTTCGGCCACCACGAAGAGCAGCGGGAAGAACGCCCCGATGTTGAGCACACCGAGCACGGCGGCCCGCCACCACCAGGACCCAGCAGGACCGGGCGAGCGCGGTCGCGGCGGTGGACATCCCCGAGGTCCTCCAGGACTCCGGGACCGGCACCCCCGTGTCCGGGCCGCCCTGCAGGTCGGCCGGAGCAACGAGTTGACGGCCCAGGTGGCGGCGGGGGAGCCGGACGTCGCCTTCCCCGGCCTTCAGGAACGGGACCGGCCCCGGGGCGTGGGGGTCCGCGAGCCGGCCCGGGACGCGTCGGTGGCGGTGCTGCCGGCCACCCCCTGGCGGGCGCGGCTCGTATCCCCCTGGCCCGGCTCGCCGACGAGCCCTTCGCCGACTTTTCCCGCCGGCTCCCCGGGCCACACCCGGAGCGACCTCGCCTTCGCCGAGGCCGGCCTCCAGCGCGAGGTCGCCTTCGAGGTCCCGACGCGGACCTGCTCAAGCGCCTCGTCCGCCGCGGCCTCGTCGTCGCGCTCCTGCCCGCGTCCTGCATCGGCACCGGCGGTGAGGCCCTGACCACCGTCCCGGTCCCGGACGGCCCGCGCCGCGTCGAGTACCTGATCCGGAGCGATTCCAACCCGCCCCCGGCCCCTGCACGCCTTCCTGGAGATCATGGACGGGCGCATGACGCGGGCTACGGTTCCCTCACGACCGGTCCCGGGCCGCGCCCTCTGCTCTTCCTCGACGTCGACGGCCCTCTCATCCCCTTCGGGGCCACGCCGGAGCAGTACCCGGAGGGATACCCGCTCTTCCGCCCGCCCTCCGCCCGCCGGACGGACGACACGAACCCGCTCCTCGCCCGGATCAACCCCGAACACGGGCCACGACTCCATGCGTTGGGGTGCGAACTGGTGTGGGCGACGACCTGGACGACGAACGCGAACGACCGCGTCGCCCCCTGGCTCGGCCTCCCGGCCCTGCCCGTGGTCACCTGGCCCGACGACCCCGACGACCCCGACGAGGGCGATCCCCACGGCCTCCACTGGAAGACCCGCCCCCTCGTCGACTGGGCGGCGGGCCGTCCCTTCGTCTGGCTGGACGACGAACTCACCGCCACCGAACGCACCTGGGTCTCCGCCCACCACCCCGGCCCCGCCCTCCTCCACCGCATCGACCCCCGCCACGGCCTCACGGACGCGGACTTCACGGCTGTGGCGGAGTGGGTGCGCGCCAACGGGTAGACGGACACGGGAAGCCGCCGCGTCCGCCGGGCCGGCGCCCGCGCGGGTGGTGGGCGACACTTTTGCAAGCAGGTGCTTGCAAAAGTTAGCAGCGGTGCGGCACCATCGAGGGCATGGCATCGCTCAACGTCGGCAATCTCGGTGACTACCTCCGCGAGCAGCGGCGCAGCGCGCAGCTCTCGCTGCGGCAGCTCGCCGACGCCGCCGGGGTGTCCAATCCGTATCTGAGCCAGATCGAGCGCGGGCTGCGCAAGCCGAGCGCCGAGGTGCTCCAGCAGGTCGCCAAGGCCCTGCGTATCTCCGCCGAGACCCTGTACGTCCGTGCCGGGATCCTCGACGAGCAGGAGCGGGATCCGCTGGAGACGCGGGCGGTGATTCTCGCCGACCCTTCGATCAACGAGCGTCAGAAGCAGGTGCTGCTGCAGATCTACGAGTCCTTCCGCAAGGAGAACGGGCTCGACGCGGCGGAGCCGTCCGGGGAAGCCTCCGTGGACGGTGACGCGGGCAGCGCCGGGGACACCGCCGATGACGGCCCCCGCACGGCCGGCGCGGGCGGTGCCGAACCGAGCAGGAACGATCCGAGCACGTACTGAGACCACCCCATCTGCGTTCGGGAGGACGACAGTCATGGCCATCACCGATGACCTGCGCAAGACCTTCAGCGACCCGACTCCGCTCTACTTCGCCGCCGGCACCGCCGACCTCGCCGTCCAGCAGGCCCGCAAGGTCCCCGCGTTGATCGAGCAGCTCGCCGCCGAGGCCCCCGCGCGCATCGACGCCGTGCGCAACACCGACCCCAAGGCCGTGCAGGACAGGGTTACCTCGCAGGCCAAGGAGGCGCAGGCCACGGTGCAGGCCAAGTTCGCCGAGGCCGTCGGCGGTCTCGACACCGACCTGAAGAAGCTCGGCGAGAGCGCCCAGGACCTCGCGCTGCGCGGTGTGGGCGTGGCCGCCGAGTACGCGGTCAAGGCCCGCGAGGCGTACGAGCGCGTCGCCGAGCACGGCGAGCAGGCCGTGCGCTCGTGGCGTGGCGAGGCGGCCGAGGAGATCACCGAGATCGCCGTGGCCGTCGAGCCGGAGCCGGTCGTCCCCGCGCCCGCCTCCCCGGAGGTCGTGGAGGCGAAGACCGCCGAGGCGAAGGCCGCTCAGACCAAGCCCGCGCCGGCCGAGGCGAAGAAGCCCGTGGCGAAGAAGGCCCCGGCGCGCAAGCCCGCCGCCAAGAAGGCGACCGGGCCCGCCGGAGCCTGATCCGGCAGCGGAACGTGACCCGGGACGGGGCGCCGCGGTGACGCGGCGCCCCGTCCGGCTCGTCGCGGCCGGAGCCTCCGCGGAGGTACCTTGGCCGCGAGGCGGCACACACGACTGACGAGGCGGTGCTCGGCATGCTGGCTGACAACTTCGACTTCGGGCTCATGATGATCACCAGACTGGTGTTCGTCGTGACCTCCCTGACGGCCCTGGTGATGGCCGCCATGGCACGCGAGGACGCCTACCGTGCCGCGGACAAGAAGACCAAGTCCTTCTGGCTGATCATTCTCGGCCTCGCCGCAGCCGTGAACCTGATCCCGTTCATCTCGATGCTCTTCCTGTCGATCGCCGGGCTCATCGCGGCCATCGTCTTCTTCGTCGATGTGCGGCCCGCGCTCCAGCAGGTCTCCGGTGGCGGCGGACGCCGTGGCCGGGGCTCCAGCAGCGACGGCCCCTACGGTCCCTGGAACGGCGGCCGGTAAGCGGCACCAGCGGGCGGGCTCCCGGCCCGCCTCGGCCGTCCCGCGGCGGCGCGCCCGCGTCAGCCGCGCCGTGTGTCCCGGCTGAGCAACAGCACCGCCACGTCGTCCGTCAGATCGCCGCCGTTCAGCTCGCGCACCTCGCCGACCGCCGCTTCGAGGAGGGCCTCGCCCTCCAGACCGTCGGCGAGCAGGCGGTTGACCGTCGCGAGCATGCCGTCCTGGCCGAGGCGCTGCCGGGTGTCCGGGCCCGTCCGGCCCTCGATCAGGCCGTCCGTGTACATCAGCAGGCTCCATACACCGCCGAGCTCCACCTGCCGGCGCGGCCAGCGGGCGCGCGGCAGCAGGCCGAGGGCCGGGCCGCCGTCCTCGTAGGGGAGGAGCTGCGCCGCGCGGCCGTGGCGGGCGATCAGCGGGGCGGGGTGGCCGGCGAGGCACAGGCCGGCCCGCCGCCCGTCGGGGGCGATGTCCACGGTGCAGAGCGTCGCGAAGATCTCCTCGCTCTCCCGCTCGTGCTCCAGGACCCGCTGGAGGGTGGAGAGCAGTTCGTCGCCGCACAGACCGGCGAAGGTCAGGGCGCGCCAGGCGATGCGGAGTTCGACGCCGAGGGCCGCCTCGTCCGGGCCGTGGCCGCAGACGTCGCCGATCATGGCGTGGACGGTGCCGTCCGGGGTGCGGACGGTGTCGTAGAAGTCGCCGCCGAGCAGGGCGCGGGAGCGGCCGGGGCGGTAGCGCGAGGCGAAGCGCAGGTCCGAGCCCTCCAGCAGCGGGGTGGGGAGCAGGCCCCGTTCCAGGCGGGCGTTCTCCTGGGCGCGCAGACGGGACTCGGCGAGCTTGCGCTGCGCGGTGTCGGCGCGCTTGCGCTCGACCGCGTACCGCACGGCCCGGCTGAGGAGCCGGCCGTCCAGCTCCTCGCGCACCAGGTGGTCCTGGGCGCCGACGCGGACCGCCTCGGCGGCCAGGTCGGCGTCACCGGCGGTGGTCAGCGCCAGGACGGCGTGGCGCGGGGCGAGCCGCAGGACGTGCTTGAGGGCGCCCAGCTCCTCGTCCTGGACACGGCCGGGCAGGGCCAGGTCGACGAGGACGCAGTGGACGTCGTCGGTGAGCAGTCGCTCCGCCTCGGTGAGGTTGCGGGCGGTGCGGATGCGGACCCGGGCGCCCGAGGCGTCGAGGAGTTCGGGGACGCCGAGGGTGCCCGCCGGGTCGTCCTCGATCACCAGGAGCGTCAGGTCGCCCCCGGTCTTGCCGCCAGGAGCGGTCTCCGCGACGGGGGCGTTCCTCTGTCGCGGTACGGGTACGGGCATCGGTGCTGTTTCCTTCCCTCCCCCCCGAGGGCGCGGCAGGCGCCGAACGACGTCCCGCCAGACGGGGACCATAGCGGTAGGCGGCGGCCGAACGGAATGGCGATCGGTGAAGAGTCATTGGCATATGCCGCGCATGGGGGCACAGTTGCCCGTCCGGTCATGACGAAGGTCACGCCCTGATGGGCGAGGCGCCCGATTCGCCCCATCCGGCAGGTGGCGCAGCTCACTTGTGGCACGCGGCGATGGACAGGCACCCGCCGCGGCGGGCACCGGCCCGCCCGGCCGTGGGACGCACATCACGCGCGCCGCGCCGGGCCGGAAGCCCCCAAGGGCGGTGCGGGCAGGCCCGGCCGGGGCCTACTTGTCGGGGCGGACGACCCCGAGAATCCGCATCGAGCCCGCGCCCGCCAGCGTCACATGCCGGCCCGGCCGGGGGGAGTGGACCATCGTGCCGTCCCCCACATACATCCCGACATGGCTGGCGTCGGAGTGATAGATGATCAGGTCGCCCGGGCGCATCTCCCCGACGGGTATCCGGGGCAGGAGCCGCCACTGCTCCTGGGAGGTGCGGGGGATGGTCCGCCCCGCGGCCGCCCACGCCTGCGAGGTGAGCCCGGAGCAGTCGTAGGAGCCGGGGCCCTCGGCGCCCCACTCGTACGGCTTGCCGATCTGAGCGGTCGCGAACTCGACCGCCTTGCGCCCCTGTTCGCTCGCCCGGCCGTCGAGCTCCTTCAGGGCGCCCGAGCCGAGCCACTGCGTCTGGGCCCGGTCCTGTGCCGCCCGCTCCAGCTGGAGGAGCCGCTGCCGCTCCTCCTTCTCCAGCTCGTCTTCCAGCTTCTTCGCCTCGGAGATCTTCTTGGTGATCTCCTTGCGGGCCTTCTCGCGCTTGAGGCGGTTGGCCTCCAGCTTCTCCCACTGGGAGCTGGCGTCCTTGCTGTAGGCCGCCAGATCGGCCTGGGCCTTGGTCAGTTCCGCGATGAGGTCCTTGGTGGCCTTGTGGCCCTGCCGGATCCGGCCCATCCCGTCCAGGAAGAGCCCCGGGTCGCCGGTGAGGGCGAGTCGGGCCTCCGGGGGCAGGCCGCCGCCGCGGTACTGGGCGCGGGCGGCCGCGCCCGCGCGGTCCTTGAGGTCGTCCAGCCGGGCCTGGCCCTCGGCCATGTCCTCGGTCAGCTTCACCATCTCCGCCGACTGCTTCTCCGCACGCTCCTCGGCCAGGTTGTAGGCGTCGGTGGCGGAGGCGGCCTGCTGGTAGAGCCTCTCTATCTTCAGGCGGACGGCTTCGAGCGACTCGCTCGGCGGCGGTGGTGCCATCGGGCCGGGCACGGTGACGGACGCCGGTGCCTGCGGGGACGGTTCGGGGGCGGCGTACGCCTGGCCCGGCGCCACGAGCACGGTCAGTGCCGTCAGCGCGCTGACCACGCCGATCGCGGCCGCAGTGGCGATGCGTCGTCGGTTCACGACTCCCCCTCCGGGTGCGCGCCCGATGCGCGCACCTGGTTAACCGTCAGTAACTTGCGCGTGACGTCCGTGATGGTGTCACGACGCGGTGGAAAACGACAGGCCCGACCGGCAGTTCGCCCCTTGCGCATGGCCCGCCCCGATGATGCCTGTGCGATGTCCGCCGGACGGAGACCCCCACCCCGTGTCTCCGTGCCCACCGTGACTGACGAGTGGAACGGGCAGGGTGTTCCCCTGCCGGCCCGCTTCACTCCTGACGGTGTACCGGATGCGTTGAAACATCCAGGATTCATCCGTGCCGGTGGTTTGAATCCAGGGAGTGTGCGGGGAGTTCAGCCCGCGGGTGCCACCGCGTGCCACTCCACCGTGACCTCGCCCTGCCGCCACCGCCGCCGGTCGTCCGCCAGCGGCCAGCAGGCCGCCAGATCGCCCACCGCCCTGACCCAGCGCTGCCGCGCGCCGAGCGAGGCGTACGGTGCCGCGGCCGCCCACGCGCGGTCGAAGTCCCGGAGGAAGGCGTGCACCGGCTCGCCCGGCACATTGCGGTGGATCAGCGCCTTGGGCAGGCGTTCCGCCAGGTCGGAGGGGCGTTCCAGGGAGCCCAGCCGGGTCGCGAAGGTCACCGTCCGCGGCCCCTCCGGTCCGAGCGCCACCCAGACGTGCCGGCGCCCGATCTCGTCGCAGGTCCCCTCCACCAGCAGTCCGCCCGGGGCCAGCCGGTCGCACAGCCGTGCCCAGACGGCGCCGACCTCGCCCTCGTCGTACTGGCGCAGCACATTGGCGGCCCGGATGAGCGCCGGGCGGCGCCGCGTCGGGACCTCGAAGCCGCCGTGCCGGAAGGTGAGGCCCGCCCGTTCGTACGGCGCCGCCGCGGCGACCCGGGCCGGGTCGATCTCGATGCCGACGACCTCGCAGCGGGGGTCCGCGGTGCGCAGCCGCCCCAGGAGTTCCACGGCGGTCCAGGGGGCGGCCCCGTACCCGAGGTCCACCGCGACGGGCGCGTCCGCGCTGCGGCGCAGGGCGGGTCCGTGCACGGCGGCGATCCAGCGGTCCATGCGGCGCAGACGGTTGGGGTTGGTCGTCCCGCGGGTGGCGGTGCCGACGGGGCGGTTCATGGCTCCGAGGGTATGCGGTGCGCCCAACGGTCCGACCGGGCCGGCCCCGACCCCGCCCGCCCCGGGAACCGGCCACCGGGCCCGCCCCGCCCGCGCCCACCCCGGGCCCGTCCCCGGCCCCGCGTACCCCGCCCGCGCCCACCCCGGGGAACCCGGCCCCCCTCGCCCCGAAGGCCCCCGGACCCCCTTCGACCCCGCTTCACCTGAGCCACCCCCGGTAATGATTTGGCAAAGTGCGGGGAGCCGGGAAATGGAATTCCCCACTCCGCTGTTGTGAGCCGTGCGGGACCCCACACCCCGCCCATTGCCGTGCCCGCAGTGCGCGCAATGACCGCCGTGCCCGCAGCGAGAGGACCGCCGACGTGAGCCAGTACGTCTCCCGCCTCGGCAGCAGCCGGATGGCCCCGCGCCTCCGGTTCCCCGGCGGCCACCGCAAGCCGCGCCGGGTGGCCATGCTCAGCGTCCACACCTCCCCGCTCCACCAGCCGGGAACGGGCGACGCGGGCGGTATGAACGTCTACATCGTCGAGCTCGCCAAGCGCCTCGCCGCCCTCAACATCGATGTGGAGATATTCACCCGGGCCACGGCCGGCGGCCTGCGCCCGGTCGTCGAGCTGGCCCCGGGCGTCCTCGTCCGCCATATCGACGCCGGCCCCTACGAGGGGCTCGCCAAGGAGGACCTGCCGCCCCAGCTGTGCGCCTTCACGCACGGCGTGATGCGGGCCTGGGCCGGCCACCGGCCCGGTCACTACGACCTCGTCCACTCCCACTACTGGCTCTCCGGGCACGTCGGCTGGCTGGCCGCCGAGCGGTGGCGCGTCCCGCTGGTGCACGCCATGCACACCATGGCCAAGGTCAAGAACGCCTCCCTCGCCGAGGGCGACACCCCCGAGCCCGCCACCCGGGTCATCGGTGAGACGCAGATAGTCGCCGCCGCCGACCGCCTGGTCGCCAACACCGCCGAGGAGGCGGACGAACTGGCCCGCTTCTACGACGCGGACCCGGCCAAGGTCGCCGTGGTGCACCCCGGCGTGAACCTGGACGTCTTCCGTCCCGCCGACGGCCGGGCCGCCGCCCGGGCCCGGCTCGGCCTCCCGCAGGACGCGTTCATCCCGCTGTTCGCGGGCCGGATACAGCCGCTCAAGGCCCCGGACGTCCTGCTGCGCGCGGTCGCCGTGCTGCTGGAACGGGACCCCTCGCTGCGCCACCGCGTCCATGTCCCGGTGGTCGGCGGACCCAGCGGCAGCGGACTGGCCAAGCCCGAGGGGCTCCAGAAGCTCGCCGCGCGGCTGGGCATCGCCGATGTGGTCCACTTCCGCCCGCCGGTCGGCCAGGAGCGGCTCGCGGACTGGTTCCGGGCCGCGTCCGTCCTCGTCATGCCCTCGTACAGCGAGTCCTTCGGCCTGGTCGCCGTCGAGGCGCAGGCGGCCGGCACGCCGGTCGTCGCCGCGGCGGTGGGCGGGCTCCCGGTCGCGGTCCGCGACGAGGAGACGGGCTTCCTCGTCCCCGGGCACGATCCGGCGCACTACGCCGACGTCCTGGCCGGTTTCGTACGCGACCCCGGCCGCTCCGAGCGCATGGGGCAGGCGGCCGCTCGGCACGCCCGGTCCTTCGGCTGGGACACGGCGGCCTCGGCCACCGCGGACGTCTACGCGGCCGCGATGCAGGAGCACCGCCAGCGCACGCGGGCCCACCACCACTGACGCCCGCCCGTCGCCCCCCGGCCGCCCGACGTCCGCCCGTCGCCCCCCGTGACGCCCGACGCCCGCCTGCCGTGACCCCCGACGTCCGCCCGCTGCGACGTACGCGCCCCGAGACGGCCGTGACGTACGCTCCCAGACATGTCTGACGCAGAGCGCGACGCGGCACAGGTCGTCGAACAGGCCCTGAAGGACGCGGAACTGGAGTGGGAGAGTCCGGCTCCGGGCAGTTACGTCGTCACCCTGCCCGGCACCCGCAAGCTGTCGACCACCTGCTCCCTGCGGATCGGGCGGCACTCCCTCTCGCTCAACGCGTTCGTCATCCGCCACCCCGACGAGAACGAGGCGGCCGTCCACCGCTGGCTGCTGGAGCGCAACCTCAAGCTGTACGGCCTGAGTTACGCGGTCGACCGGCTCGGCGACATCTACCTCGCCGGGAAGCTCCCGCTCGCCGTGGTCACACCGGAGGAGCTGGACCGGCTGCTCGGGACGGTTCTGGAGGCGGCCGACGGCGCGTTCAACACCCTGCTGGAGCTGGGGTTCGCGAGCGCCATCCGCCGGGAGTACGCGTGGCGGGTGTCCCGGGGCGAGTCCACCCGCAACCTGGACGCGTTCACCCACCTGACCCGGCGCTCCGAGGACTGACGGCCTCGACGCCCTCGTCCCCGGGCGGCCCGGGCCCCCGCCCCGGGGGTCCTGACGTCCGGCCAGCGCGAACGCGACCCGAGCGGGCCGCACATGCGCTTCCCGGCCCCCGGGTACAAACTCGATCTCATGGGTACCAAACGGTCCCCGGAGGGCTCCGCCGCCTCCTCGACGGCGGGCGCGCCGCACCAGACCCTCGCGCTCGCGGCGATGCTGTTCGCGGTGTCGATGACGTTCATCGACCAGACGATCGTCTCGATCGCCGCGCCGGACATCATCGAGGAACTCGGCCTCTCGTCCTCCGGGATGCAATGGGTCGTCAACGCCTATCTGCTCGCCCTCGCGGCGTTCTTCGCCCTCGGCGGCCGGCTCGCCGACCTCGTCGGACACCGCCGGATCATGCTGATCGGCACGCTCACCTTCGTCATCTCGTCCGTGCTGTGCGGCTGTGTCCCCGAGGGCGACTTCGCGCAGCCCTGGCTGATCGTCTTCCGGGCGACCCAGGGCCTGGGCGCGGCGCTGATGTTCCCGGCCGCGCTGGCCGTGGTCGTCAACGTCTTCCCGGTGGAGAAGCGCGGGCGGGCGCTCGCGCTGTTCTTCGGTCTGTCGGGCGCCCTGACGGCGCTCGGCCCGCTGCTGGGCGGCTGGCTCACCGGCTGGACCTGGCGGGCGATCTTCTGGGTCAACGTCCCGGTCGCGCTGATCGCCATCGTCCTCACCTTCATGGCGAAGATCCCGGAGACCCGGCGGCCCGAGAAGCTCGATGTCCCGGGCGCCGTGCTGGTCGCGGTGGGCATGGGCCTGAGCGTCCTCGGCCTCCAGCAGGCCCAGGCGTGGGGCTGGAGCAGCGTGCTGACCTGGGTGTGCATCATCGGCGGCCTCGCCGTGCTCGCGGTGTTCGTCCGCTACGAGCTGGGCGTGGAGCAGCCCCTGATCAAGATGAAGGTGTTCCGGGACAAGGCGTTCACCGTCGACAACCTGGTGCTGTTCTTCTCGATGATCGCGTTCGTCCCGGTGTTCTTCTTCGCCTCGGTGTACGCGCAGGTCTCGCTCAGCGCCTCCCCGAACCAGGCGGCCATGTACCTGCTGTACTTCTTCATCGGCTTCGCCGTCACCTCCCAGTGGGGCGGCCGGATCCTGGACAAACGGGGCGCCCGTCCGGCCATGAAGATGGGCACGGCGCTGGGCGCGGTCGGCTTCGCGCTGTGGGCCGGCAAGCTCACCGACCTGTCGATGCACGACCAGTGGCCGTATGTCGCCCTGGCCGGCGCGGGCATCGGCTTTCTGCTGGCCCCGGCCTCCACGGACGCGGTCAACCGGGCCATCGGCGCCTCGTACGGCGAGGTCACCGGCATCACCCAGACCGTGCGCAACTTCGCGGCCAGTGTGGGTCTGGCCGTCTTCGGCACGATCCTGACGCACATGACCACCAACCGGGTCACGGACACCCTCCAGAGCCGCGGCCTGCCCGAGGACGCGGCGCGGGAGGCGGGACGTTCGGTCGCCCAGTCCGTCACCGGCCACGCGGACGGCCGGACGCCGACGGGCGACGGCCCGGTGGAGACGGTGATGCGGGACTCGATGAACGCGATCCGGATGGACTTCGCCGAGGCCAACCAGTGGGTGTTCTACGGGATGGCGATCATGCTCGCGGTGGCGTTCCTGTGCGCGCTGCGCCACCCCGGGTCGCGGGTGACGGCGGACTCCGCAGCAGGGTCCGGGGCGCCGGGCCCGTCCGGAACCCCGGAGGCGCCGGGCACCGCGCCCGGCACGGCGTCCGGGACGGCGGCGGACCGCTGACCACCGCCCGCCGCACGACGGTGGCCCCCGCGGAGTGCGGGGGCCACCGTCGTGCGCCCCGCTCGGGGCAGGGCGCTCGCTAGGCGATCGCGCCCAGGTCCTTCTTCGCCGCCGGGACCGCCGAGTCGGGGGCCGTCGCCTCCACGGGCTCACCGGCCCCACTGGCTCCACCGGCCCCACCGGCCTCCGCGCCGGACAGGCCGCGCTCCTCGGCGGGCAGGCCGCGCAGCACCAGCGCGTAGCCCACCGCGCCGACCGTGCCGATCACCGCGCACAGCCCCCACAGCCACGCCGACCCCCAGGTGTCGACGACGTACCCGGACATCAGCGGGGCCACCAGCGCCGCCGCCGACCAGGACAGCGCGTACATCCCCTGGTAGCGGCCACGGGCGTGCACGGGCGAGAACCGCACGACGAGGCTGGTCTGGGTCGGCGCGTTGACGATCTCGGCGAGGGTCCACACGGAGACGGTCAGCGCGTAGAAGGCGAGGGACGACCCGGCGAACGCGGTGAGGCCGAAGCCGTAGCCCGCGACCAGCGCGGACAGCACCAGCAGCCGGCCCGGGTCGCGGTGCTCGATGAACCGGGTGACGGGGATCTGGAGAATCACGATCAGCAGGCCGTTCACGGCGATGACCAGGCCGAAGTCGGAGCTGCTGAACCCCTCGGAGGCCATGGCCAGCGGCAGGCCCATGTGCCCCTGCATGAAGACCAGCGCGACCAGGAACGACAGCCCGACGACGGCCATGAAGCGCCGGTCCCGCAGTACGGTGCCGAGCCCGGCCCCCGCGTCCTTGCCGACAGCGCCCGTGCCCGCGCCGGTGCCGACGCCCCCGCCCGCGGGCTTCTCGGGCCGTGACTCCGGGAGCTTGACGAACACCACGATCGCGCAGGCCAGGGTCATGGCCGCCTCGCCGAGGAAGCCGACGAGGTAGCTGTACTCGGCGATGAACCCGGCGGCCACCGAGGACACCGCGAAGCCGAGGTTGATCGCCCAGTAGTTGAGCGAGAAGGCCCGCACCCGGTCCTCGGGCGGCACGATGTCCGCCATCATCGCCTGGACCGCCGGCCGGGAGGCGCTGCCGGCCGCGCCGACGACGAAGGCGACGGCGGCGATCGCGGCCGGCTGCTGGACGAAGCCGAGGAGGGCGACCGAGAGCGCGGTCGAGGTCTGCGCGATCAGCAGCGTCGGACGGCGTCCGAGCCGGTCGGCCATCACCCCGCCGCCGAGGGAGGCGACGACTCCGCCGAGACCGTGCAGCGCCACGACGAGACCGGCGAAGGTGGCCGGGTATCCGCGTTCGATCGTCAGGTAGAGGGTGAGGAAGGTGGCGACGAAGCCGCCGAGACGGTTGACGAGGGTGCTCGTCCACAGCCACCAGAACGCCGGGGGGAGCCCGGAGACGCTCTGGTCCACGGCACGTCGCACAGCGGCGATCGACATACGGGTCCCCCACGGGTGTAAGTGTCCGGATCGGCATCCGCACGTTACGAGCGCGGGGGTCCCGGTCGCCACCGGATTGACGCCGACCGTCAATCGTCCGGCCGCCGGCGGGGCCGCCGTCCCTGCCCTGTTCCGCTCCTCGGGCAGGCGCGCGGGGCGCGGGAGGCGTCGATTAGGCTCAAGCCCATGGCCGACGCACCGTACAAGCTGATCCTCCTCCGCCACGGCGAGAGCGAGTGGAACGCGAAGAACCTGTTCACCGGCTGGGTGGACGTCAACCTCACGGAGAAGGGCGAGAAGGAGGCGGTCCGCGGCGGTGAGCTGCTGAAGGACGCCGGTCTGCTCCCCGACGTGCTGCACACCTCCCTCCAGAAGCGCGCCATCCGCACCGCGCAGCTCGCCCTGGACTCCGCCGACCGCCAGTGGATCCCGGTCAACCGCTCGTGGCGGCTGAACGAACGCCACTACGGCGCCCTCCAGGGCAAGGACAAGGCGCAGACGCTGGCCGAGTTCGGCGAGGAGCAGTTCATGCTCTGGCGCCGTTCGTACGACACCCCGCCGCCCCCGCTGGAGGACGGCGCGGAGTTCTCCCAGTCGGACGACCCCCGCTACGCCTCCATCCCGAGCGAGCTGCGCCCGCGCACCGAGTGCCTCAAGGACGTCGTCGAGCGGATGCTGCCGTACTGGTACGACGGCATCGTCCCCGACCTCCTCGCCGGCCGCACGGTCCTGGTCGCGGCCCACGGCAACAGCCTCCGCGCCCTGGTCAAGCACCTGGACGGCATCTCCGACGAGGACATCGCGAGCCTGAACATTCCGACGGGCATCCCCCTCGTCTACGAACTCGACGAGGACTTCCACCCGATCAACCCGGGCGGCACCTACCTCGACCCGGACGCGGCCGCGGCGGCGATCGAGGCGGTCAAGAACCAGGGCAAGAAGAAGTAGCCCGCACAGCGTCAGGCCCCTTCCCGGAGTACCCCCGGGAGGGGGCCTGTTCGTGGTCCGGAGCGGCTCGCCCCGGAAGCGTTGCCTCCGGGAGCGGGTGGCCGGTAGCTGTAAAGAGGGATGACGGCGGCGGGCGGGGAGAGGCCGATGGCTGGGCGGCGCAGTCAGGGGGAGCGGGACGCGGCGACCGTGGAGATCGGGTTCGCGCTGGTGTCCGGGGTGGTGCTGGCGCTGGTGGCCGGGCTGGTGCTCGCGAGTCCGATTCTGGTGCTGGGGCTCAGCGCGGGCGCGATGCGGGGCGTCGGGGTCGTCGCGGTGGCCGGGGCCGGGGTGGTGCTGGTGTGGCGGGTGGTCGCGGTGCTGGTGCGGTTCGAGCGCGGGTGGCGGCGCCCGGGGTGAGGGGGCGCGCGGTGGTGTGCGCGGCGTGGGCACGGGCGCTTGCGCGTGTGCGCCGTTGAAGCGGCGCGGACGGCGGGCGTGCAATGGGCGCAGCAGCGGCATGTCCGTGCCGGTGATCAGCGCAGCTCAGGAGGACGCGTCCCCATGACCGAGACCCCCGTGAACGACCCCCAGGACGCCCGCCCCGCCGGGGCGGTGCCGCTGACCGTCCTCGGTGCCTGCGGCTGCGGATCGGGCTGCGGGTGCGGCTGCCAGTCGGGCAGCCCCTGCCAGTGCGGCGGCTGCTCCGGCTGACGGGCAGGCAGGGGCAGGGGAGGGCGAGGAAGGGGGGCGGACGCCGGCCGGCCCGGCGTCCGCCTGTCGGCTAGGCGCCCTCGACCGGGGTCGGCTGCTGGAGCTCGTCCGCGTGCTCGCCCGTCACCAGGTAGACGACCCGCTTCGCGACCGAGACCGCGTGGTCCGCGAAGCGCTCGTAGTAGCGGCCGAGCAGGGTCACGTCCACCGCCGTCTCGATGCCGTGCTTCCAGCGGTCGTCCATCAGGTGCTGGAAGAGCGTGCGGTGCAGCAGGTCCATCTCGTCGTCGTCCTGCTCCAGCTGGAGCGCGAGGTCGACGTCCTTGGTGATGATCACTTCGGCGGCCTTCGCCATCAGCCGCTGCGCGAGCTGTCCCATCTGCAGGATCGTCGCGTGCAGGTCGTTCGGCACCGCACGGTCCGGGAAGCGCAGGCGGGCCAGCTTGGCGACGTGCTGGGCCAGGTCGCCCGAGCGCTCCAGGTCGGCGCTCATCCGCAGCGAGGTCACCACGATCCGCAGATCCGTGGCCACCGGCTGCTGCCGGGCGAGGAGCGCGATCGCCCGGGCCTCCAGGTCGTGCTGGAGGTCGTCCACCTTCTGGTCGGCGGCGATCACGCTCTCGGCGAGCTTGAGGTCGGCGTCGAGCATGGCCGTCGTGGCGCGCCCGATCGCCGACCCGACGAGTCGGGCCATCTCGACCAGGCCCTCGCCGATCGAGTCCAGTTCCTCGTGGTACGCGTCCCGCATGGGAAGTCCCTCTCTTGTTCGGGCCGGGGTCCGGGTGGGGCTCCGAGACCCCCACGCTCCCACGTTCGGTTCCCGAGTGGTCCGGACAGTCCCCCGCAAATGAACCGGCACCGTCCCCTCGGTGAACTCTGGGCGACGACTGTTCGAGGTGCCACCCTTACGGCTGGGAGCGTCCCCGGCGACCCGCATAACCTGGTGAGCATGGACGTGAACGCGGCAGTCGCCGCAGCCGCAGCGATTGCCGGTCTGTGCACCGGTGTCATCGCGGTGCTGGCGTTCCGCTGGAGCGAACGCGAACAGAAGCGCCCCACCCGCAGCTCGCTCCACACCGACGCGGTCCTGCCCCCGGGTGTCGACACGGTCCTGTCCGTGCTCCGCTCCTCGGCGGTCGTCCTCGACGAGTCGGACTCGGTCGTCAAGGCCAGCTCCGCCGCGTACGCGCTCGGGCTGGTCCGGGGCGGGAAGCTGGCCGTCGAGCCCATGCTCCACATGGCCCGGGACACCCGCAGGGACGGCGAGATACGGCAGGTCGAGCTGGATCTGCCCCGCCGCGGCACCGGCCGCGGCGAGGCGCTGGCGGTCTCCGCCCGGGTGGCGCCCCTCGGCTCCCGCCTGGTCCTCCTCCTCGTCGAGGACCTCACCGAGGCCCGGCGCATAGAGGCGGTGCGGCGCGACTTCGTCGCCAACGTCAGCCATGAGCTCAAGACCCCCGTCGGCGCGCTGAGCCTGCTCTCCGAGGCGGTCATGGACGCCTCCGACGACCCCGAGGCGGTCACCCGCTTCGCCGGCCGGATGCAGATCGAGGCGACCCGGCTCACCAACCTGGTGCAGGAGCTGATCGACCTCTCCCGGGTGCAGAACGACGACCCGCTGGAGGACTCCGAGCCCGTCCGCGTGGACGAACTCGTCGCGGAGGCCATCGACCGCTCCCGGCACGCGGCCTCCACCAAGCAGATCACCATGGCCGTCGGCGGGGCCGCCGCTCCGGGCGAGGGCGGCACCGGCGGCGACGACCTGCGGATCTGGGGGAACCGGGGCCAGCTCGCCGCCGCCCTCGGCAACCTCGTCGAGAACGCCGTCAACTACTCGCCCGCCCGCACCCGGGTCGGCATCTCCGCCCGCAGGGTGGCCGCGCCCGGCGCCGCGGGCGGCGGCTCGGGGACCCTCGTCGAGATCGCGGTGACCGACCAGGGCATCGGCATCCCCGAGAAGGACCGCGAGCGGATCTTCGAACGCTTCTACCGCGTCGACCCCGCCCGCTCCCGCGCCACCGGAGGCACCGGCCTGGGCCTCGCCATCGTCAAGCACGTGGCCGCCTCGCACGGCGGGGAGGTCACCGTGTGGAGCTCCGAGGGCCAGGGCTCCACGTTCACCCTGCGGCTGCCGGAGGCGGCCGCGGCCCGAGACCGAGACCGAGACCGTTCGACCCACGGACCGGACCGCGCCGAACAGGACGACGACCGGCCTTACGACACCGATCCGACCAGTGAGATCCCAGCCCCGGAGGTCCTTCCGTGACCCGAGTGCTCGTCGTCGAGGATGAGGAATCCTTCAGCGACGCCCTGTCCTACATGCTCCGCAAGGAGGGCTTCGAGGTCGCGGTGGCGACCACGGGGCCCGAGGGGCTCGACGAGTTCGAGCGCAACGGCGCCGACCTCGTCCTCCTCGACCTGATGCTCCCCGGCCTGCCCGGCACCGAGGTGTGCCGCCAGCTGCGCGGCCGCTCCAACGTCCCGGTGATCATGGTGACCGCCAAGGACAGCGAGATCGACAAGGTCGTCGGGCTGGAGATAGGAGCCGACGACTACGTCACCAAGCCGTTCTCCTCCCGCGAGCTGGTGGCCCGTATCCGGGCCGTGCTGCGGCGGCGCGGCGAGCCCGAGGAGGTCACCCCGGCGGCCCTGGAGGCCGGGCCGGTGCGGATGGACGTGGACCGGCACGTGGTCACGGTCTCCGGGGGCAAGGTGGACCTGCCGCTGAAGGAGTTCGACCTGCTGGAGATGCTGCTGCGCAACGCGGGCCGGGTGCTGACCCGGATGCAGCTGATCGACCGGGTCTGGGGCGCGGACTACGTGGGGGACACCAAGACCCTGGACGTCCACGTCAAGCGGCTGCGCGCCAAGATCGAGCCGGACCCGGGCGCGCCCCGGTACCTGGTGACGGTGCGCGGGCTGGGCTACAAGTTCGAGCCGTAGAGACGGCGGCGGCCGGGCGCGCGAGCCCGGCCGGCTGAGGTGTGAGCGACGAGGGGCGGCCACCGCGTGATGCGGTGGCCGCCCCTCGGGCGTTCGCGGATGCGACGGGTTACGGCGGGCGTGAGGGGCACGACGGGCGGGAGGCCCGGCGTGCCCGGTGGCCGTCAGTTGCCGGTGCCGGCCTCGGGCGTGGTCCCCGCCTCGGGAGTGGTGCCGGTCGCCGGGTCGGCCGCCTCGCCGCCCGCGGCCTCCGGGGACGCGCCGTCGGCCGGGGTGCCCTCGGGGGTGCCGGACGGGGTGGCCGCGGGAGTCTCGGCGGGGCCGGCGGCCGGCGGCTTCGGCAGCGTGCTCGGGCCGAAGTCCTTGAAGAAGCTGGTCGCGGGGACGACGAAGGCGAGCATCCGCACATCGCCCGTCTCGCTGAAGCGGAACAGGATCTCCTGCACACCGCCGTCCTGCACGGCCTCCCGGCCGTCGGCGATCACGGCGGAGGCGTTGCCCTGGCCGCCGATGATCACGCGGCCGCCCGCGGGGACGGTGAGCGGGCCCGAGCCGGTCGCCGGCTTCAGCTCCACCGTGGCGTTCGAGCCGGGCAGGGTGATCGACTCCAGGGTCTGCGCCTTGGTGCCGTCGTTGAAGACGGTGACGGCGATGACCGCCGGGCCCTCGGCGTCGGGCTTGGGCTGCGTGATGACGGTGCCGTTCTGCAGCTTGAGGCTGTCGACGGCGGTCGCGGCGTTGTCCGGCCGGACCCCGAGGGTCTGCGCGTTGTTGCCCGCACCGCAGGCGGAGAGCGAGGCGATCGAGAAGACGACGGCAGCGCCGGCAAGGGCACCGCGTCGAAGGCTGCGGCTCACGGCGGCGGCATCTCCTTGGACGTACGGACTGCGGACGGGTGGGGTGACTGTCACCGGCCCGAACCGGACGGGGGCGTCAGTTCCGGCTCAGGTTACCGAGTGGCCGGTCACGCCCCGCACCCGACCCGCCCTTTGCCGTCACCCGCGGCCCGCGGCGGAGAAGCGGGGAGGGCCGGCGGTGAGGCGTGTGGGACATACACACGCCGTTCACAAAACCGGGTGTTGATCAATTTCCGGGATGCCCGCCGTTTTCCGTGCGAATAGCTCCGGGAGGACTCCGGAGGCCAATGGTGATCAATTCCGGATTCGCCGGCGCGTACGTCCGTGCGGGTGATCGATGCTCGAACGGAGTAGTTGATCTCGACGCCCAAGAACCGGGCAAATCAGGACGTTCAGCCTCTTGGGTCGGGGTGGTGCGGTGTGTAACGTGTGCGTTTCTGTGCGCCCGCGCAGCCGCTCCGACCTGCGAATACCCCCTTCCGGAAGCCGGTCGCAGCACGTTCCGGTCCGTGTTGTCAAGCCCCGAGATATGCCCTGACCTGCGAAAACGCCATTCAGAACCCGCTGTTTCCGTGTTACCCTGGATAGCCACGGAAGGGGTACCTGTCACATGACGTTCAAGGTTGGCGACACCGTGGTCTATCCCCATCACGGGGCCGCGCTGATCGAGGCCATCGAAACTCGCCAGATCAAAGGCGTGGACAAGACCTACTTGGTGCTCAAGGTCGCCCAGGGCGACCTGACGGTTCGTGTACCGGCTGACAATGCCGAGTTCGTGGGCGTGCGCGATGTGGTCGGTCAGGATGGGCTGGACCGGGTCTTCGAGGTGCTGCGTGCACCCTACGCCGAGGAGCCGACGAACTGGTCCCGTCGCTACAAGGCAAATCTCGAGAAGCTCGCCTCCGGCGATGTCATCAAGGTCGCCGAAGTGGTGCGCGACCTGTGGCGTCGTGAGCGCGAGCGCGGGCTGTCCGCCGGTGAGAAGCGGATGCTCGCAAAGGCGCGCCAGATCCTGGTGAGCGAGCTCGCCCTCGCGGAGAACACCAACGAGGACAAGGCCGAGGCCCTGCTGGACGAGGTCCTCGCGTCCTGACGCACCATTGATGCCGCAGTGCCCGACGGCACACCGGGAAACCCGCCAGGAGATCCGGTCCGCCGTCGGGGCACTGCGGCATGTTTGCGACGTTTCACCCGCACATCGGCGCATCCGGCACCCCGGGCGACCTTGTGCGGGGCCCCCGGACGCTCCCCTCGGCGGGCACGCACGGCCCGCCCGCCGGGAAGCCTGCTCCGGGCGCGCGGGCGGGAACCGCTCGAACGCCCGGTGACGTTGCTCTGGTGTGCCGGGCCCGGGCGGATGGCGCAGACCGAGGTCACGGAAGGGTCCGGTCACGTGCCCCGCCCGGCACAACCCCCAACCAACGGCCGGGGGTTCCCCTAGGCCATACCCATGTCGGCCGAGGAAACAAACCTGCCGGAGAGCAACCGATGCCAGACCAACCGCGCCCCCCTCGCACCGCGGCCGTGATCCCGGCCGCCGGCCGGGGCGTGCGCCTCGGACCGGGCACCCCCAAGGCGCTGCGCACGCTGAACGGAACGCCGATCCTCGTCCACGCCGTCCGCGCCATGGCCGCCTCCCGGTCCGTGTCGCTGGTCGTCGTCGTGGCCCCGCCCGAGGGCGCCCCCGAGGTCAAGCGCCTCCTCGACGCGCACACCCTGCCCGAGCGCACCGAGTACCTGGTCGTCCCCGGCGGCGAGACCCGCCAGGAGTCCGTGCGCCTGGGCCTCGACGCGCTGCCCGAGGGTGTCGACATCGTCCTCGTCCATGACGCGGCCCGGCCCCTGGTGCCCGTCGAGACGGTGGACGCCGTGATCGAGGCCGTGCGCGAGGGCGCGCCGGCCGTGGTGCCCGCGCTGCCGCTCGCCGACACGGTCAAGGAGGTCGGGCCCGCCGAGGACGGCGGCCCCGAGCCGGTCGTCGCGACCCCCGTGCGGTCCCGGCTGCGCGCGGTGCAGACCCCGCAGGGCTTCGACCACGCCACCCTCGCCCGCGCGCACCGGACGGTGACCGGCGAGGTCACCGACGACGCGAGCATGGTCGAGCAGCTCGGGCCGGGGGTCGTCGTGGTGCCCGGCCACGAGGAGGCGTTCAAGGTGACCCGTCCGCTGGACCTCGTCCTGGCCGAGGCCGTACTCGCCCGCAGGAGGGCCAACGATGGATTCTGAGCGTCCCCCGCACGCGCACACTCCGCTTCCACCCGGGGTTCCGCTCCTTCCCCTGGTGGGGATCGGCACCGATGTGCACGCCTTCGAGCAGGGGCGCGAGCTGTGGTGCGCCGGGCTGCTGTGGGAGGACTCCGACGGCTGGGGCCTCGCCGGCCACTCCGACGGGGACGTCGCCGCGCACGCCGCCTGCGACGCCCTGTTCTCGGCTGCCGGGGTCGGCGACCTCGGCGCGCACTTCGGCACCTCCCGCCCCGAGTGGTCCGGTGCCTCCGGTGTCACCCTGCTCGCCGAGGCCGCGCGGATCGTGCGGGCCGAGGGCTTCGAGATCGGGAACGTCTCCGTGCAGGTCATCGGCGTACGGCCCAAGATCGGCAAGCGGCGCGAGGAGGCGCAGAAGGCGCTGTCGGCGGCGGTCGGCGCGCCGGTCGCGGTCTCCGGCACGACCACGGACGGGCTGGGGCTGACCGGCCGGGCCGAGGGGCTGGCCGCGATCGCCACCGCGCTGGTGGTCCGCACCCGCTGACGACGCCGGGCGTCCGGGGCACGGGTCCGTGCCGCAGGGCCGGGCCGCGGCTCCCCGGACGCCCGGCCGTCGGGCATGGCGACGCCCGCGCGCGCCCCGGCCCGCGGGCGTGGCGAACTCCTCGCGCGAGTTGTCCACAGGGGCGCTGGGCACTGCCGCGCGCCCACTACCCTTGATGCGTGACTATTCGCCTGTACGACACCAGCGCCCGGCAGATCCGTGACTTCACCCCCCTCGTGCCGGGTTGTGTCTCGATCTACCTGTGCGGTGCCACCGTGCAGGCCGCGCCGCACATCGGCCACATCCGCTCCGGCCTGAACTTCGACATCATGCGCCGCTGGTTCGCCTACCGCGGCTACGACGTCACCTTCATCCGGAACGTCACGGACATCGACGACAAGATCATCACCAAGTCGGTGGAGCAGGACCGCCCCTGGTGGTCCATCGGATACGCCAACGAGCGCGCCTTCAACGACGGGTACGAGGCCCTCGGCTGCCTCCCGCCCACCTACGAGCCCCGTGCCACCGGCCATGTCACCGAGATGGTCGAGATGATGCGCGGTCTCATCGAGCGCGGCCACGCCTACGAGGCCGACGGCAGCGTCTACTTCGACGTGCGCTCCTTCCCCGAGTACCTCTCCCTCTCCAACCAGGACATCGACGATCTGCGCCAGCCCGCCGAGGAGGGCATCACCGGCAAGCGGGACCCGCGCGACTTCGCGATGTGGAAGGCGACCAAGCCCGGCGAGCCGGACTGGGAGACGCCCTGGGGCCGGGGCCGTCCCGGCTGGCACCTGGAGTGCTCGGCGATGGCCCACAAGTACCTGGGCCCCGCCTTCGACATCCACGGCGGCGGGCTCGACCTGATCTTCCCGCACCACGAGAACGAGATCGCCCAGGCCAAGGCGTTCGGCGACGACTTCGCCCGGTACTGGGTGCACAACGCCTGGGTCACCATGAGCGGCGAGAAGATGTCCAAGTCGCTCGGCAACTCGGTCCTCGTCTCCGAGATGGTCAAGCACTGGCGCCCGATCGTCCTCCGCTACTACCTCGGCACTCCGCACTACCGCTCGATGATCGAGTACAGCGAGGAGGCGCTGCGCGAGGCCGAGTCCGCGTTCGCGCGGATCGAGGGCTTCGTGCAGCGGGTGGTCGAGAAGGCGGGCGGGGTGGTCGCCCCGGCCGAGGAGGTGCCGCTCGCCTTCGCCGAGGCGATGGACGACGACTTCGGCGTCCCGCAGGCCCTCGCGGTCGTCCACACCACCGTCCGCCAGGGGAACTCTGCCCTCGCCGCGGACGACAAGGAGGCGGCCGTCGCCCGGCTCGCCGAGGTCCGGGCCATGCTCGGGGTCCTCGGTCTGGACCCGCTGGACGAGCAGTGGGCCGGCCAGGGCGTGGACCGGGGCGACGACCTGCACGGCGTGGTCGACACCCTGGTGCGGCTGGTCCTCCAGCAGCGCGAGGCGGCCCGCGGCCGCAAGGACTGGGCGACCGCCGACGCCATCCGCGACCAGCTGAACCAGTCCGGCCTGGTCATCGAGGACGGCGCCGACGGTCCCCGGTGGACTCTCGGGCCCCGCTGACACACGGCGATGTGCCGCCCGGACCCCCGGGCGGCACACTTCATTGCATACACACTTTTGTTTGAGCGAGCTTCACAGAAACAGGTAGGTCTAGGTCATGGCCGGAAACAGCCAGCGCAGGAACCGCCGCACGTCCAACAAGAAGGGCGCGCAGGTCGGCAGCGGTGGCAACCGGCGCCGCGGCCTGGAGGGCAAGGGGCCGACCCCGCCCGCCTCCGCCCGTAAGGGGCACATCAAGAACCGGATCGCCAACGCCAAGGCCAAGCAGACGCAGCGGCGGCCCGTGGCCCGCCGGGGCGGCAAGGGCACCAGCGAGATGGTCGTCGGCCGGAACCCGGTCTTCGAGGCGCTGCGCGACGGCGTGCCCGCCACCACCCTGTACGTCCAGCAGTTCATCGACAACGACGAGCGGGTCCGCGAGGCCCTCCAGCTCGCCACCGGCCGCGGCACCATCAACATCATGGAGGCGCCGCGCCCCGAGCTGGACCGGATGACCAACGGGCTGAACCACCAGGGCCTGGTCCTCCAGGTCCCGCCGTACGAGTACGCGCACCCCGAGGACCTGGCGGCGGCCGCGTTCGACGAGGGCGACGACCCCCTGATCGTCGCGCTCGACGGCGTCACCGACCCGCGCAACCTGGGCGCGGTCGTCCGCTCGGTGTCGGCGTTCGGCGGGCACGGGGTGGTGGTACCCGAGCGGCGCGCCGCCGGGATGACCGCGGGCGCGTGGAAGACCTCGGCCGGCACGGCCGCGCGGACGCCGGTGGCCCGGGCCACCAATCTGACCCGGGCGCTGGAGTCGTACCAGAAGGCCGGTCTCGTCGTGGTCGGCCTCTCCGCCGACGGGGAGACCGAGGTCGGCGAGCTGGAGGCCCTCGGCGGTCCGGTCGTGGTGGTGGTCGGCAGCGAGGGCAAGGGTCTGTCCCGCCTGGTCGGCGAGACCTGCGACTTCCTGGTGCGCATCCCGATGCCGGGCGGCGCGGAGTCGCTGAACGCGGGTGTCGCGGCGGGCGTGGTGCTCTACGAGGCGGCCCGGCGCCGCGCCTGAGCGGTCAAAAACGTACAAGAGAGGCTCTTGACGGGTCTCGGACACATCGGGCCGGGTCTGGCCGTGCCCTAAACACACATCACTCGGTTAGATGAGTGTGGACACCAGAACACCCCGGTCCGGGTTCGATGATCAGCCTGCGCTGAGCATGGTCAAGGTGCACTGCGATCCGGCGCAGGTCATCGTCAACCACGCCAGCTTCCGGGTCCAGCTCCCCCGGAGCCCCCGCCCCGTGCGTGGCCTGGCCGACACCGCGCGGCTCGCCTCCGTCGGCGCCGGAGCGGCCGGTGCCGCGGGCCTGGCGGGAGCGGCGGGCAGATCAGCGCGGCGGCGGGCGCCCGTCGTCTGGAGCGGCAGGTCCGCACCCGGGGACTCGGGCGCGACCGGCCTCCTCCAGGCCGTACGGAACTCCACGACGGAGACGCCGGCGCCGTCCGTGCAGGACCCGTACAGCACCGGCGCCACGCAGGTCATCCCGCGGGTGGACCTCGGCGGCGACACCGTGCTGCACCCCGCCGTCACCGACACCGGCGGCCTGCGGCGGGACAAGCCGCTGCTGCCGCCGATGCGGCAGGCGGTCGGGGCGTACGACACCCCGGCGTACGGGAGCGAGGGCGCGGGCCGGGACACCGGGGCGTACGACCTGGAGCCTCCGCCCGCCGGCGACCGGGGTCGGCCGGGGCCCTCGCACCGGGCCGGCGGCGACCACACGCGGCACGCCTACTACCCGGACCGCCGGGTGAACCTCGGTGTCGTGCTGCTGCCGCTGCGCATCCTGCTCGGCCTCATCTCCGTCTACGCGGGGATGGGCAAGCTCTGCGACCCCGTGTACTTCGACGGCGGCGAGCGCGGCTCGATGGTCCGCTGGCTGGGGTCGCTGGAGCCGTGGGCGCTCGCCGAGCCGATGCGGGACTTCGCCCTGGCCCACCCGGTGGGCTCCGGGCTCACCGTGGCGTTCCTCCAGGTCATCGTGGGTGTGCTGACCCTGCTGGGCCTGTGGCAGCGGGTCGCGGCGGTGGTCGGGGCGCTGCTCTCCGCCGCGCTGATCCTCACGGTGAGCTGGCGCACGGTCCCGGTCTACGACGCGCCGGACATCATCTTCCTGGCCGCCTGGTCGCCGCTGATCATCGCGGGCGCGCCGGTCTACTCGGTCGACGGGCGTCTCTCGGGTGAGGCGTGGCGGACCCTCGGGCCGCGCTCGGACCTCTGGGACCTGCGGCGGCGGGTGCTGCGCCGCGGGGGGCTCCTCGCGGGTGTCGTGGTCGGCCTGACCATGCTGATCGGCTCGATGCTCGGCGGAGCGGTCCGTTCCACCCAGGTGGTCACGGTCCCGGGGCCGGGTCAGGCGCCGACCAACCACCTGCCCGGGGCGCCGCTCCCGCAGGAGTCGGGTACCGACCGGGGCCCGGCGCAGCGCAAGAACACGCCCACCCCGGCCGCGACGCGTTCGGCGACGCCGGAGTCCCGCACCTCGGCGCCCGCGCAGGGGACGGTCCGCGAGACGGCGGGCGCGAGCAGCGGGGCGCCGAGCCAGACGCAGGGCACGGGCGGCGGGCAGCCGGTGACCGGCTCCCGCCCGGCCCCGCCGCCCGCCACCAGCTCCGGCCCCGCGGCCGACAGCGGCACCGGCTCCGGCGGCACGGGTTCCGGCGCCCCGTCCGGCGACGGCCCGGGCGGCTCGGGCGGCGACGAGGGCTCTTCCTCGGGCGGCAGCGGCGGTGGCAGCGGCGGCGGCAAGGTGATCGGCGGCCTGCTGGGCTGAGGGCGGGCGCCCCGGAGGGGCGCGTGCCGTGTGAAGGGCGGTCGCCGGACCAGGTCCGGTGACCGCCCGTCCGCGTGCGCGGAGCCGGTGCCCCCGCCCCGGGACGCGCTGCCCGAGGGCCGGGCCCCGGGTGAGCCAGGACCCCGCCCTGGGCGGGCGTCTCTTCGACGCCGGGGCGGGCGGCCCGGGCCCCACCCGCCCCCGGGGATGGGGTGCCGGCCCCGGGGCCTCAACGTGCGTGCGTGGACAGTTCCTTGGCCGCCTCCGTGAGGTCCTTCGCCGTGTCGATGGCGCGCCAGTAGGCGCCCTGGGGCAGCGGGAAGCCCGCGAGGCGCTTTTCGCGGGCGAGGCGCGGGAAGGTGGTCCGTTCGTGGTCGCCGACGTCCGGGAGGAGGGCGGTGAACGCGGCGGAGAAGACGTACACGCCCGCGTTGATCAGGAACGGGGACGGCGGGGACTCGATGAAGTCCGTGATGTGGCCGAAGGTGTCCGTCTCCACCGCGCCCCACGGGATGCGCGGCCGGGCCAGGGCCAGGGTCGCCGTCGCGTCGCGCTCGGCGTGGAACGCGGCCATCTCCCGCAGCGAGAAGCGGGTCCAGATGTCGCCGTTCGTCGCGTACCAGGGCCGGTCCGGATGCGGCAGGTCGGCCGCCGCGTACTTGAGGCCGCCGCCGCGGCCCAGTGGCTCCGTCTCCACGACCGTCGTCACCCGCAGCGGCAGGTCCGCGCCGGCCAGCCACTCCTGGAGTACCTCCGCGAGGTGGCCGCAGGAGACGACGGCGTCGGTCACGCCCTCGGCCGCGAGCCAGGCGAGCTGGTGCCCGATGATCGGCGTCCCCGTACCCGGGATCTCGACCATCGGCTTCGGGCGGTCGTCGGTGTAGGGGCGCAGCCGGGAGCCCTGGCCGCCCGCCAGGACCACGGCCTGCGTGGGATGCGTAGGCGTTTGCATGCCGTGAACGATATGTGCAGCCCCGGACGCGACACGGACCGGACCCGTGGTGACGGGTCCGGTCCGTGGGCCGCCCGGGAGGGGCGAGGCGCGTGGGGTCAGTGCCCCATGGCCTGCTGGGAGACGCCCGTGGCGAACGAGGTGTCGCAGACGGGGCGGGAGAAGCGCTGGGCGCGCGTCGGGCCGTACTTGTCGACCGCGGCGCGACCGAGGGAGCGTGCGAGACCGAAGCAGTGCTCGGCGAGCGACGGGCGCGCCTCGACCGCGCGCTGGAGCTCGGTGAGCGCCACGCCGGGGTCCTTGGTGTCCAGCGTGGTGAGCAGCTTCTCGCGCAGTACGTCCTGCGGCTCGGCGGGCTTGGCGTCGGTGGCGGCCTTCTCGGAGGTCGTCGCGGTCGACGCGGTGAGCAACTGCGACGACTCGGCGTTCTGCCCGGCCCACGGAACGGTGGAGACCGCGAGGGTTCCGGAGAGCACCAGGACGACGGGCAGAACGAGGGCGAGGGTGCGGCCGATTCGGCGGGCTGTGTGGGTCACGGCAGCGAGCGTAGCGGCCGGTGACGGTTTGGCGACATTCAGTCACTCGCGTGGGGGACGGTTCGAGCCCGGCTTTCGAATCGTGTGTTGACGTGCTGGTATGAAGTGCCCTGGTTTCGCGGGTATTTGTCCTACCGCGAGGGTGGTGGGGAGCCGGGCCCCGGGAACGGGCCGGGCCCGTACCGCGGGTGCGGTACGGGCCCGGAACGTGCTTGCGCGGACCGGGAGTTGCCGGTGCCGCGTCAGTCGCTGAGGCGCTCGCCCGTCGACGTCGAGAAGACGTGCAGCTCGCCCGGGCGCGGGACGACGTGCAGCTCGCTGCCCTTGTCCGGGACGCTGCGGCCGCCGACGCGCACCACGAGGTCCTTGTGCTCCCCGCCGACGTCGGCCGAGCCGTACACATAGCCGTCGGCGCCGAGTTCCTCGACCACGTTCACCGAGACGGCGAGACCGGCCGGGGCCTCCTTGGAGAGGGAGGAGCCGGCGGTGGCGCCGCCGTGCTCGACCACGTCGAAGTGCTCCGGGCGGACGCCGACGGTGACGGTCCGGTCACCGCGGTCGGTGGCGGCGGACAGGGCCTCGCGGGAGACCGGGACGACGCTGTTGCCGAACTTCACGCCGCCGTCGATGATCGGGACCTCGACCAGGTTCATGGCGGGGGAGCCGATGAAGCCGGCGACGAAGAGGTTGGCCGGGCGGTCGTACATGTTGCGCGGCGAGTCGACCTGCTGGAGCAGTCCGTCCTTGAGGACCGCCACACGGTCGCCCATCGTCATGGCCTCGACCTGGTCGTGGGTGACGTAGACGGTGGTGATGCCCAGACGGCGCTGGAGGGACGCGATCTGGGTACGGGTGGAGACGCGGAGCTTGGCGTCGAGGTTCGACAGCGGCTCGTCCATGAGGAAGACCTGCGGCTCACGCACGATGGCGCGGCCCATGGCCACACGCTGGCGCTGACCGCCGGAGAGGGCCTTGGGCTTGCGGTCGAGGTACTCGGTGAGGTCGAGGATCTTCGCGGCCTCTTCGACCTTCTTGCGGATCTCGGCCTTGTTGACACCGGCGATCTTGAGCGCGAAGCCCATGTTGTCGGCGACGCTCATGTGCGGGTAGAGCGCGTAGTTCTGGAACACCATGGCGATGTCCCGGTCCTTGGGCGGCAGGTGCGTGACGTCGCGCTCACCGATGCGGATGGCGCCGCCGTTGACGTCCTCCAGGCCCGCGAGCATGCGCAGGGAGGTGGACTTGCCGCAGCCGGAGGGGCCGACGAGGACGAGGAACTCGCCGTCCTCGATCTCGATCTCGAGCTGGTCGACGGCGGGCTTCTCGGAGCCCGGGTAGACCCGGGTCGCCTTGTCGAACGTGACAGTGGCCATGCTGATGCGTCTCCTTCACCGGCAGGAACGTGCCGGACGATCCGAGTAAGGGAGTGGTGTAGTCCAAAAGGGATGGACCTGCGGTGACGCTACCTGGCGAACGCGGATCTGTCAGCAGCCGGCGGCCGCCGGAATTCCCGGCCGGGGCGTCGGAGGCGTTGGTTACACTGCTCTCGCTGCCTCCTTAGCTCAGTTGGCCAGAGCGCTTGACTTGTAATCTTGAGGTCGTCGGTTCGATTCCGACAGGAGGCTCCACAGCACGGGACCCCCGCCGTTCACGGCCGGGGGTCCTCGGCGTTTCCGGGACCGTGCGCCGGGACGGGTCCCGAGCTCGGTGGTCCCCGGCATTCGTGCAAGCAGGTGCCCAAGAGCCCCTTGATCCAGGAGACTTGTGCCTTCACGGGGGTGTGGGGCGTTTCGGGTGGACCTGGGGAGGGGTGCGTCGGATGGGGCGACGTTCGGGCGGGTTGATCTCGGCATGGGCCGAGGCGCAGCGGCAGCAGCAGAGACAGCGCGAGGCGCAGCAGCTCGCGGTGGTGCGGCAGCAGCGCGAGCAGGAGCGGCGGGAGCGGGAGTACGCGCGGGACATGGCCCGGATGCACCGGGAGCAGCGTGCCGCGTACCGGAGCCGGCGGGAGCAGGACGTCCTGGTCCGGACGCGGGAGATCGACGCGCAGGTCGCCGCGCTGGAGGGGCTGCTGGCGGAGGGGTGCCGGGCGGCGCCGTTCCGGGTGGAGGCGCTGCGGCAGGAGGAGCGGGTGGAGGCGTTCGCGCCGGGGGCCCTCGTCCAGCCCGTGGTGATGCCCGATCCCGCCCGGTACCAGGCGCACGCGGGCGCGTGGACGGCGGCGGGGCGGGCGCAGGCCGAGCAGGAGGCGCGGGCCCGCTTCGAGCGGGACTTGGTACGCGGCGCAGGCGGCCGAGCAGCGGCGGCAGGCGGACCTGGCCGCGTACCGGCAGCAGTACGAGGCGTGGGCGGCGGCCCGGCTGGCGGAGGTCCGGGCGCACAACGCGGGCATCGAGGAGATGGTCCGGGCGCTGCGCGCCGGGGAGCCGGACACCGTGGTCGAGTACTTCTCCGCCGCCCTCTACGCGTCCACGGCCTGGCCCGAGGGCTTCCCCCGGCAGGTGTCCGCCGCGTACGACCGGGGTGCGCGGCAGCTGGTGCTCGACTGGGAGCTGCCGGCCTTCCCGGTGGTGCCGGAGGCGAAGGGCGTGCGCTATCTGGTGGGGACCGACCAGGAGAAGGTGGTGCCGCGCCCGGTGGCCCAGCGGCGCTCCCTCTACCGGGACGTGCTGGCGCAGAGCGTGCTGCTGGCCGTGCGGGAACTGTTCGCCGCCGATGAGCAGAGCGTGCTGGACGGGGTGGCCCTCAACGGCTTCGTCGACGACGTGGACCCGGCGACCGGCCGGGCCGGCCGGGTCGTCGTCGCCTCGCTCGCGGTCGGCCGGGCCGAGTTCGACGTGGTCAACCTGGAGCTGGTCAGCGCGGTGGACTGCCTGACCGGCGGGCTCGGCGGGCAGCTCTCGGGCCGCCCGGACCAGCGGACGACGGTGCGTCCGGTGCGTGATCCGGCACAGGTCGGCTCGGGGATGGTCTCGCACGGGGGCGGCGAGGAGCCGGATCTGCTGGCGATGGACCCGATCGCCTTCGAGGCGCTGGTCGCCGACCTCTTCCGGGCCCGGGGCTTCCAGGCGATGACGACGCAGCGCTCGGGCGACGGCGGGGTGGACGTGGACGCCGTCGACCCCGACCCGATCAGCGGCGGGAAGATCGTCGTGCAGGTGAAGCGGTACCGCAGGACGGTGCCGGTCGCGGCGGTGCGGGAGCTGTTCGGCACGGTGCAGGCGAGCGGCGCCAACAAGGGCGTCCTGGTGACCACCTCGGGCTTCGGCCCGGGGTCTTACACCTTCGCCAACGGCAAGCCGCTGACCCTGGTGTCCGGGGCGGAGCTGGTCGAGCTGCTGCACGCGCACGGGCTGCGGGGGCGGCTGGGGGACGGGACGGGAGCGGCGCCCGCGCTTCCCCCGGACTCCGCCGGCGGGGACGCGGACGGTGGCCCGGCCGGGGACGCGGCGGACTTCGACGAGGACTTCAACGTCCTGGGCATGTCCTGGTCCGGCGGGGTGGCCCTGGATGTCTGCGCGCTGGTCTGCGCGGGCGGGCGGGTGCTCGGGGACGACCACTTCGTCTTCTTCAACAACCACGCCACCCCGGAGGGCTCGGTGCGGATGCTGGGCCCGTTCGCGGGTGACCGGGCGGCGGTGCGGGTCGCCTTCGACGCGCTGCCGGCCGCCGCGGACCGCCTGGTGCTGGTGGCCGCCGTGGATCCGGAGGTGAACCCGGACGCCGACCTGGCGAGCTTCACGGACGCCGGCATCCGGCCCCGGGACGCCTCCGGTGCGGAGCTGGACCGGCTGGTCGTGTCGGACGGGCGGCCCGGGGAGACGGCCCTGGTGCTGGGGTCCTTCCGGCGGCGGACGAGCGGTGACTGGGACTTCGTGCTCGGCGGCAAGGGCTACCGGGGCGGGCTGGAGGAGCTGGTGGGGGACTTCGGTATCGAGGTGGCGTGACGGGGGTGCCGGCCCCCACCCCGGTGGTCGGAGCCGGGCGGGGCCTGTGCCGGGCCGCCCGGACCGCCGCCCGGCCCCGTGTCAGTGCCGGCCCGAGATCCGGTCCGCAAGGACCGCCAGGCGGGCGGTGGACGCCGTGTGGGTGGTGGCCTCGCGGTGGTCGGCGCGGCGGTAGGCCGCGTAGAGGGCGTGGACGCCGAGCCAGCGCAGGGGTTCCGGTTCCCACTTGCGGACCTTGTGGCCGACCCAGGGGAGGGCGGTCAGATCGGTCGGGCCCGACTGGCCGGAGTCCTGCTGGATCAGATCGCGCAGGGTGCGGGCCGCGAGATTGGCCGTGGCGACGCCGGAGCCGACGTAGCCGCCCGCCCAGCCCAGGCCCGTGGAGCGGTCCAGGGTGACGGTGGCGCACCAGTCGCGGGGCACGCCGAGGACGCCCGACCAGGCGTGGTCGATCCGGACCCCGGCGAGCCGGGGGAAGAAGCGGACCAGGATGTCGCGCAGGGCGTCGACGGTGGCCGGCTGGGTGCGGCCGTCGTTGTCGGTGCGCGAGCCGAAGCGGTACGGGACGCCCCGGCCGCCGATGGCGATGCGGTCGTCGGCGGTCCGCTGGGCGTACATATAGGCGTGCGCCATGTCGCCGAGGGTCTCCCGGCCGGCCCAGCCGATCTCGTCCCAGACCTCGGCGGGCAGCGGTTCGGTGGCGATCATCGAGGAGTTCATCGGCAGCCAGGTCCGGTGCTGGCCCTTGAGGGAGGCGGTGAAGCCCTCGGTGCAGCGCAGCACATAGGGCGCGCGGACCGTGCCGTACGGGGTGACCGCGTGCTTGGGGCGGATCTCGGTCACCGGGGTGGACTCGTGGATCGTGACGCCCAGCGCCTCGACGGCGGCGGCGAGGCCCTTGAGGAGCTTGACCGGGTGCAGCCGGGCGCCGTGCGGGGTCCAGCTCGACGCGACCGCGCCGTTGACGCGTATCCGCTCGGCGGTCTCGCGGGCGCCGAACAGCCGGCGGTCCTTCTCGCCGAAGGCGATCTCCACGCTGTGGAAGTCCTTGAGGCGGGCGAGCTGGGCCGGGGTGTACGCCACCTCCAGGACGCCGCCCTGGTGGATGTCCGCCTCGATGCCCTCCTCGGCGGCGGTCCGGACGACCTCGTCGACGGTGTCGTTCATGGCCTGCTGGAGGCGGACGGCGGCCTCGTGGCCGTGGGCGCGGGCGTAGCGGTCCCGGCCGGCGATGCCGTTGTAGAGCCAGCCGCCGTTGCGCCCGGAGGCGCCGTAGCCGCAGAACCGGGCCTCCAGGACGGTGATGTTGAGGAAGGGGACGGCCTTCTTCAGGTAGTAGGCCGTCCACAGGCCCGTGTAGCCGCCGCCCACGATGCAGACGTCGGCGGTGGTGTCGCCGGGGAGGGGTTCGCGGGGCGCGGAGGCGCCGTCCTGCGCGTACCAGAACGATATGCCGCCGTTGACGGTGTTCATGTGGATCGCTGCTTTCCCTGCCGGTGGTGCGCCTGCGCGCGTTGTGTGGGGTGGACCTGTGTGGCACGGACCCATGTGGGGGTGGCCTATGTGGCGCGGCCCTGTGTGGGGTGTCGCCGTGTGGCGGGAATCTACTGCTCCGCCCGCGCGGGCGCGACGCGTGGGGCGCCCGGTCCGTACGCTCACGGGCGTGATCGAGATTCCGGACGGGCTGGCGGCATCGCTGCGGGAGTACGGGGAGGAGTCCGCGCGGGCGCTCCTGGCGGAGCTGCCGGGGCGCGCGGCACGGTTCCTGGAGCGCTGGGACCTGCGGGTCGCCGGCCCGTCGATGCACGGCCGCGTCTCCCTGGTGCTCCCCGTCACCCGGGCGGACGGGACCCCCGCCGTCCTCAAGCTCCAGCAGGTGGACGAGGAGACGGCGGGCGAGTGGCTGGCGCTGCGCACCTGGGACGGAGACGGCGCCGCGCGGCTGCTGGCGCACGACGAGGCGACGGGCACCCTCCTCCTGGAGCGGCTGCGCCCCGGCACGCAGCTGGCGTCCCTGCCGGACGGCCGGGCCGCGGTGCGGGTCCTGGCCGGTGTCCTCGCGCGGCTGTCCGCGGTCCCCGCCCCGCCCGGGCTCCGGCGGCTCGGGGACGTGCTGGCCGACACCCTGGCCGCGCTGCCCGGCGCGCTCGCCGGACCGGTGGACGAGGAGGGCCGGCGCCTGCTGCGGGAGTGCGTGGCGGCGGTGCGCGAGGTGGCCGACGAGCCGGGGGACCGGCTGCTCCACTGGGACCTGCACTACGAGAACGTGCTGGCCGCCCGGCGCGAGCCGTGGCTGGCGATCGACCCCAAGCCGCTGGCGGGCGACCCGGGCTTCGAGCTGCTGCCGGCGCTGTGGAACCGCTTCGATCCGGCCGAGGTGCGGTGGCGCTTCGACCTGCTGACGGAGGCCCTGGGGCTGGACCGGGAGCGGGCCCGGGCGTGGACGCTGGGCCGGGTGCTGCAGAGCGGGGTGTGGGAGGCGGAGGACGGCGAGACCCGCCTCGACCCCGAGCGGACGTTCATCGGGTGGACCCTCCTCGCGCGCTGAGGCGGCGCCGGTGCAGGCTGGGCGCATGATTCGTACCGCAGCGCCCGCCGATGTGCCCGTGATCCACGAGATGGTCCGCGAACTCGCGGACTACGAGAAGGCCCTCCACGAAGTGCGGGCCACCGAGGAGCAGTTGCGCGAGGCGCTGTTCGGCGAGCACCCGGCCGCCTTCGCGCACATCGCGGAGACGGACGACGGGCGGGTGGCCGGGTTCGCGCTGTGGTTCCTCAACTTCTCGACATGGCGCGGTGTGCACGGCATCTATCTGGAGGACCTGTATGTGCGCCCGCACCTGCGCGGCGGCGGTCACGGCCGGGCGCTGCTGGCGGAGCTGGCGCGGATCTGCGCGGCGCGCGGGTACGAGCGGCTGGAGTGGTCGGTGCTGAACTGGAACGCGCCGTCGATCGCGTTCTACGAGTCCCTGGGGGCGCGGCCGCAGGACGAGTGGACGGTGTACCGGCTGACGGACGAGGCCCTGGCCCGGCTCGGCGCGGTGGCCCCGGTGCGCCCCGTCTCAACTGCCTGAGGAACCGGCCGGGTCGGGGACGAGGACGACCTTGCCGACCGTCTCCCGGCTCTGGAGCGCGCGGTGCGCCTCGGCCGCCCGGCGCAGCGGGAAGCGGGTCACGGCGGGGCGCAGCCGGCCGGCCGCCGCCTCGGCGAGCGCGCGGGTCTCCAGGGCGCGCAGGCCGCCGGCCCGCTCCAGCATGGCCGGGCCGAGGACGCCCTCGGAGGTGATGTCCCGGGCGGCGAGTTCCGCCTCGGTGAAGACGGGCGGGGCGTCCTCGAAGCCCTGGCTGGACCAGCCGAAGACGATGATCCGCCCGCCCTTGCCGAGGAAGCCCGCCGCCTCCCGTGCGACCTCGCCCCCGACGGAGTCGTAGAGCACGGTGGCCCGGCGGTCGCCGAGGTGTTCGCGGACCCGGTCGGGCCAGTCGGGGCGGGTGTAGTCGACGGCCAGGTCCGCGCCGTTCGCGCGGACGCGTGCGGTCTTCCCGGGCCCGCCGGCGAGCCCGACGACGCCCGCGCCGGCGTTCTTCGCGTACTGGACGACAAGGGTGCCGATGCCGCCTGCGGCCGCCGGGACGAGGACGGTGTCGGCCGGGCCGAGGTCGGTGAACTGGAGGATGCCGAGGGCGGTGCGGCCGGTGCCGATCATGGCGACGGCGCCGGCCGGGTCGAGACCGTCCGGGATCGCGTGCAGGCGGTCGGCCCCGGTGACGGCGAGTTCCGCGTAGCCGCCGGGGTTCATGCCGATGTGGGCGACGACGGACCTGCCGAGCCAGGCCGGGTCGACGCCCTCGCCGAGGGCCTCGACCGTGCCCGCGATCTCGCGGCCGGGGACCGTGGGCAGTTCGACGGCGGTCGGGTAAGGGCCCTGGACCCCCTCGCGGAGGGCCGCGTCGAGGAGGTGGACCCCGGCCGCGGCGACGGTGACGCGCACCTGGCCGGGGCCGGGGACGGGGTCCGCCACGGTCTCGTACACGAGGTTCTCGGCGGGACCGAAGGCGTGCAGGCGTACGGCGTGCATGAGGCGGGCTCCCTGGGGCGGTCCGGACGCGCCGTCCGGAGGTGCGCTCTGGGCGGGCGTTCCGGATGTGGTCGGCTGGGAGCCCACTCTCCGACCTCAAGTCCGCTTGAGGTCAAGGGGTGCCGACGGCCCCCGAGGGCGCGGAGGGTCCGGCCGCCCGGCGCCCGCCGGCGCGCAGCGCGAGGGACACCGCCTCCAGGGCGGAGGTGAAGGACACCTCGCTGAGCAGTCCGGGCGCCGCTACCTGGTCGCCGACCAGGTAGACCCCGTCGCCCCGGTCGATTGCGGGCCGGTCGCGCCAGGTGGTGTCGGGGAGGTCGACGGCGCCGGTGCGGCCCTGGGAGAGGGCGTCGCGGCGCCACTCGGTGCGGTCGCGCCAGCCGGGGAAGCCGAGGTCGAGGAGGGCGTCGGCATGTGCCCCGCCCTCGGCCTTCGACTCCTCGGGGGCGACCGGCAGATGGCACTGGAGCAGGGACTGTCCGGCGGGGGCGAGGGTGCGGTCCTGCGCGCTGAAACGTTCGACCCAGCCGGGGGCGTCCAGGTCGGAGACGATGAACGGGTCGCCCTTGCGGGTGCGCAGGGCGAGGTCCACGAGGGTGGTGCGCCCGCCCGGCCAGCTCAGGGTGTCGTCACCGAGGAGCGAGCGGGCCGCGTCGAGGGAGGTCGCGACGACGACCGGGCCGTGGTCCGCGGGGAGCGCGTCGACGCGGGCGGTGGTCTCGATACGGACGCCGAGTTCCCGGGCCCGGTCGGCCATCCGGTCCACGAGGGTGCCCCAGCCGCCGACCGGGTAGCGGGCCTGCGGCGGCAGCGCGGTCACCCGGCGCAGGCGCTCCTGTACGAAGCGGGCGGAGAGTGAGCCGGGGTCGTGGTGGAACAGGGCCACCCCGATGAAATGCGCGGCCGCCCGCGCCGCCGTCTCCCCGGCGACGCCGGTGGCCCAGCTCAGGTAGTCGCTGTCCACGGGCGCCTCGGCGGCCGGGCGGCGGACCAGGCCGAGCAGCCCGCGCGGCGGGGCGACGCGGAGGGCGCCGCCGCGGCGGAAGCGGAACCGGAGCAGTTCGCGCGCCGGTACGGAGGCCACGGAGCCGCGGGGCAGCAGGCCGTGCCGGCTGAGCCAGCTCCAGTGGGGGCCGCTGCGGTAGAGGGCGTGCGGGCCGTCGTTGGTGCGGTAGGTGCCGTCGGCGGTGCGGGCCCGTCCGCCGAGGGTGTGGTGCGCTTCGTGGAGGGTGACCCGGGCGCCGGACTCGGCGGCGCTGATGGCCGCGGTGAGTCCGGCGAAGCCGCCGCCGACGACCGTGATCTTCTGCATGTCCGCTCTCTCCCTGAGGTGCCGTGACGTGCTGTCGTGACGTGCTGTGTGGTGCTCTGCGGGCTGTGCGGTGTGGGCTGTGGGCGCGGGGCCCGTCACGGATACGACGGGCGGCGGGCGCGCGGATGTGACATCGCGGCCGGGGCGTTGTCAGTGGCGTGCGTCACGATGGAGGGCATGGCGAGGACGCGTGGGAAGGCGGCGCCCACCGTGGCGGTCGCGCGGGTGACCGGGGTGCGGCTGCCACCGCTGGCTCCCTTCGCGGGAACCGGCCTGGAGCCGGACGGGGACTACGACGGGGTGGAGTTCGCCGGGCTCGATCTCGGCGGGCAGCAGGGGGCGGGGGCGCGCTTCATCGACTGCGCCCTGCGGGAGTGCGCGCTGGAGGGGACGGGGCTGGCCGGCGCCCGGTTCGTGGACAGCGTGCTGGACGGGGTGCGCGGGGTGGGCACGGACCTGGCGAGGGCCTCGCTGCGGGACGTGGAGATCAGGGAGGCCCGCCTCGGCGGGGCGCAGGCGCACGGTTCGGCCCTGACGGGCGTGCTGGTGAAGGGAGGCAAGATCGACTATCTGAATCTTCGGGAGGCGAAGCTGACCGATGTGGTCTTCGACGGGTGCGTGCTCGCCGAGGCCGACTTCGCGGGGGCGAGACTGGAGCGGGTGGCGTTCCGGAACTGCGTGCTGCGGCGGGTGGACTTCACCGCCGTGGTGATGAAGGACGTCGACCTGCGGGGCGCGGCGGAGCTGGACATCGCGCGCGGGGTGGAACGCCTCACGGGCGCGGTGATCGACTCCGGGCAGCTCTTCGACCTGGCCCCGGCGTTCGCGGCGCAGATCGGGGTGCGGGTGGTGGACGGCGGCGCCTGAGGGGCGCAGGTCCCAAGGGTGGGGTGTGCCGGTGTCGGTCAGGGCGTGCGGGGGAAGCGGGCCTGGAGGTCCCAGACCGCCGGGTTGTCGGCCAGGGCCTCGTGCATGTCGCACAGGTCGGCGACCAGGTCGTGCAGGAAGTCCCGCGCCTCGCGGCGCAGTTCGGCGTGGGCGAAGGTCAGCGGCGGCTCGTCGCCCGGCATCCAGTCGGCCTCCACGTCGACCCAGCCGAAGCGGCGCTCGAAGAGCATCCGGTCGGCGGACTCGGTGAAGTCGATCTCGGCGTACTGCGGTTTGGCGGCGCGGCTGCCGAGCGGGTCGAGGTCGAGCCGCTCGACGGTGTCGCACAGCGCCCAGGCGAAGTCGAGGACGGGCACCCATCCCCAGGCTGTGGACACCTCGCGGTCGGCCTTGGTGTCCGCGAGGTAGACGTCGCCGCAGAAGAGGTCGTGGCGCAGCGCGTGGACGTCCGCGCGCCGGTAGTCGGTCTGCGGGGGGTCGGGGAAGCGCCGGGAGAGGGAGTAGCCGATGTCGAGCACACAGGGATGGTGTCATGCGTCGGCGGGCGCCCGGCCGTGCGGTCCCGGGCCGGCGGCGGACCGGGCCGTGCGGTCCTCCCGGCCCCGGGGTGGGGAGAGGGCCGGGCCGGTCAGGGGAGCAGGCGCTGTTCCTTGGCCACCGCGACCGCGCCCGCCCGGGTGTCGACGCCCAGCTTGGCGTAGATGCGCCCGAGGTGGGTCTTCACCGTCGCCTCGCTGATGAACAGGGCCCGGGCGATCTCCCGGTTGCCGAGGCCCTGGGCGAGCTGGCCGAGGATGTCGCGTTCCCGGTCGGTCAGGGTCGGCCCGGCCGCGCCGCGCATACGGTCCATGACCCGGCCCGCGACCGGTGCGGAGAGCGCCGTGCGACCCTGCGCGGCGGACCGGATCGCGGCGAACAGCTCCTCCGGGCGCTCGGCCTTGAGCAGATAGCCCGTCGCGCCCGCCTCGATGGCGCGGGTGATGTCCGCGTCCGTGTCGTAGGTCGTCAGCACCAGGACGTGCACCTCGGGGGAGGCGATGCGGCGGGTGGCCTCCACGCCGTCGATGCCGGGCCCGAGCTGGAGGTCCATCAGGACCACGTCCGGGGTCAGCTTGGCGGCCATCGCGACGGCCTCCTCGCCGCTGCCGGCCTCGCCGACGACCTCGATGCCGGCGACGCTGCCGAGCAGGGCCAGCAGCCCGGCGCGGACCACGGCGTGGTCGTCGCAGAGCAGGATCCGTACGGTCACGGGGTCTCCCACGGGGGTTCCAGGGGGATGGCGGCGGACAGGACCGTCCCCTCGCCGGGTGCGGACTCGACGGTGACGGTGCCGCCGAGCTGCGCGGCGCGGGCCCGGATGGCGGGCAGGCCGTGGCCGCGCACGCCGCGGTCCGAAGGAGCTCGGCCCTCGGAGCCGGACCGGTCATCGGGGTCCGCGTCGCCCGCCTCGCCCTGTGCGCCGGGGCCCGCGTCGCCCGGGCCCGGGCCGGGCGTTTCGGCGGGGTCGACGGCGGGCCCGGCCGGGTCGAAGCCGCGGCCGTCGTCGGTCACGTCCAGGACGACCTGGTCGCCGAGGTAGGTGAGGGTCACGGCGACGGTGGCCGCGGCCGCGTGCTCGCGGACGTTCGCCAGCGCGCCCTGGGCGATGCGCACCAGCGCGGACCGCACCCGGTCCGGCAGCGGGACCGGTGTGCCGTCGACCCGGAAGGCGGCCCCGTCGCGGGCCGCGACCGTCCGCAGCGCCTCGTCGAGCCCGCCGCTCCCGGCGAGGTCCGCGGGGGCCAGGTCGTGCACGAAGCGGCGTGCCTCGGCCAGGCTGTGCTCGGCGATCGACTCCGCGGTGCGCACATGCCGGCGGGCGGTCGGCGGGTCGCCGTCCCAGACCCGGTCGGCGGCCTGGAGCAGCATCTGCTGGCTGGACAGGCCCTGCGCCAGGGTGTCGTGGATCTCCATGGCGAGCCGCTGGCGCTCGGCGAGGGTGCCCTCGCGGCGCTCGGTGGCGGCCAGTTCGCGGCGGGTGCGGATCAGGTCGTCGATCAGGGCGCGCTGGCGGGCGGCGAGGCGTTCGGAGTGCACGAAGACGGCGGTGGCCACGGCGGCGACGGCCGGCGGCGCGATCAGCAGGTTGGGGTCGAAGCCGCCGCTCGCCAGCTCCAGTTGGGCGGTCACGACGAACACGGTGAGCAGGGCGACCAGCACGATCGCGGCCCGGGGCGGCAGGGTGCGCAGCCCGGTGTAGAAGAGGGGCACCGCGCACCAGGCGAAGCTGGGCGCCAGCACGACCAGGACCATCCACACGGCGACGACCCCGGCCAGCCACGCCAGTTGCCGGGGAGTGGCCCGGGCGGCGCGGGAGGCGAACGCGGGCCCGAGGACGTAGAGCGCGGCGAGCGCGGCCGACAGCCCGACGATCCACGGGGAGCGGTCCTCCCAGGGGTGGCGCAGCAGATAGCGGGCGAGGGACGCGCCGAGCAGCAGGAAGAACGCGGTGTGCATGACGCGGGCGAGCCACCGGCCGTCCGGATCCCGGTCCCGCTCCCGGACGCGGCCCCGGTCGAGGTCCCGGTTTCGGTCCCCGTCCCGGTCGCCGGGCGAGGGCTGCGGCACCGTGCCCACCTCGCTCTCCTCACCTGCCCGTACGCGTCCCGTGGGCCCTTCCGGGCCGGGCGCGAGCTGCTGTGACGTGACCATCGTGGCCCCTGTGGACCAGGGCGGCATCAACCGATCGGCTGACACGCCCGTCCGCCGCCCCGCGTGGCGGAGGCATCCGCTCCGCCGACCGGCCGGGCCCGGATCCGGCCGGAGGATCGATGGCGGAGGGCGAACAAGCCACCACCTACCGACCCCACCACCTCCCGAGGAGCCCCGCCATGAAGAAGACCAAGAAGGCCCTGATCGGCACCGCCGCCGCCGTCGCCGTCACCGCCGGGGTGTTCGGCACCGTCTCCGCGAACGCGGCGGCCCCGGCCGCCGAGACCCGCGCGGCCGTCGCCCGGGACGTCGGCAACCGCGACCTCCAGCAGTCGACGCACCTGACCGTCGACGCGGCGACCAGGGCCGCCGAGGCCACGCTGAAGGCGGCCGAGAAGGAGAACCAGCGGGTGTCGGTCGCGGTCGTCGACCGCAACGGCAACACGATCGTCACCCTGCGCGGCGACGGCGCGGGCCCGCAGTCCTACGAGTCGGCGGAGCGCAAGGCGTTCACGGCGGTCTCCTGGAACGCGCCCACCTCCGAGCTGGCGAAGCGCCTGGAGCAGGCGCCGAACCTCAAGGACATCCCCGGCACGCTGTTCCTCGCGGGCGGCGCCCCGGTGCAGGCGAAGGGCGCGCCGATCGCGGGCATCGGCGTCGCGGGCGCGCCCAGCGGCGACCTGGACGAGAAGTTCGCCCGCGCGGGCGTGGCGGCGATCACCCGCTGACGCGACCCGGGCCGCGCCCCCGGCCCGGCGGAGCCCGCCCCTGCCCCCGTCCGGGCCGCGCCCCCAGCCCGCGCCCGGTCCGGGACGCGCGCCCCGGCCCTCGCCCGGCCCGGCCCTCGCCCGGCCCGGCCCCGGCGGCGCGGTGCCGGCCCCGGCTCGCCCGGACCGCGCCCGGCCGCGACACGGCCCGCCCGGCCCGGCGGAGCCCGCCCAGCGACCCCGCCCCGTCAGGCGGGGCGCAGCGCACCCGCGGCCTAGGATCTTGACTGTGGAACCGCGTGCCCCCTTCCGTCCCCTCGCCGCCGGTCTCGTCGTCCTGACGGTCCTGCTGGGCGCCGGGTGCACGCCGGTCGCGACGGGTGTGCGCGGCGAGCCGGGGGCGGCCGGGCTGCGCGACCCGTACTTCCCGAAGCAGGGCAACGGCGGGTACGACGTCCAGCGGTACGACCTGACCCTCGGCTACGACCCCGCCACCGGCCGGCTCGACGGCACCGCCGAGGTCACCGCCCGGGCCACCCAGGACCTCAGCGCCTTCCATCTGGACCTGCACGGGCTGACCGTGCGCGAGGTCACGGTGGACGGGCGGCGGCCCGCCGCCGCCAACCGGGCCGGCGACGAGCTGACCGTCCGCCCCCGCCGGGACATCCACGAGGGCGCCCGCTTCCGGACCGTCGTCCGCTACACCGGCGTCCCGGCCACGGTCACCGACGCCGACGGCTCCCGCGAGGGCTGGCTGCCCCTGCCCGGCGGCGGCGCGGTCGCCCTGGGCCAGCCCACCGGCTCCGCGGCCTGGTTCCCCGGCAACCACCACCCCTCCGACAAGGCCGCCTACGAGATCACGGTCACCGTGCCCGAGGGCACCGACGCCGTCGCGGGCGGCGAGCGGACCGCCGGGCGCACCCGCGACGGACGGACCACCACGGTGTGGCGCTCGGCCGAGCCCATGGCGAGCTATCTCGCCACCCTCGCCATCGGCGAGCTGCGGGTCACCACCTCCCGCACCGCCTCCGGTCTGCCGGTGATCACGGCGGTCGACCCGGCGTCGGCCGGGAGGGCGGCGGGACTGCTGCGCAGAATCCCGGAGTTCGTGGAGTGGTGCGCGGCACGTTTCGGCCCGTACCCGTTCTCCTCGGCGGGGGCGGTCGTCGTCCCGGCCGGGCGGGTGGGCTACGCGCTGGAGACGCAGACCCGGCCCGTCTTCCCGCTGGACGCCTTCGACGAGGAGACCGTCGTCCACGAGTTCGCCCACCAGTGGTTCGGCAACTCCGTCACCCCCGAGTCCTGGCGCGACCTCTGGCTGAGCGAGGGCTTCGCCACCTACGCGGAGTGGCTGTGGCTGGACGACTCCGGCCGGACACCGGTCGCGAAGAGCTTCACCGCGGCCTACGAGGACGAGGCGAACTGGGCGTTCCCGCCCGCCGAACCGCCCGGCCGCGAGGACCTGTTCGCCCCGCCGGTGTACGAGCGCTCCGCGATGGTGCTCCACCGGCTGCGCCAGGAGGTGGGCGACCGCGCGTTCTTCGCGATCGTGCGCGGCTGGGCGGCGGAGCACCGCCACGGGAACGCCTCCACCGAGGAGTTCACCGCCTACGCGCAGGCGCGGGCCGGCGGCCGGGACCTCGGGCCGTTGTGGGGCGCCTGGCTGTACGGGGACGGCCGCCCGCCCCTCGCCCGCTGAACCGGCCCCGGTCCCGAGCGGCGGCCCGGACGCCAAAGCCCACGCCAAAGCCCACGCCAACGCCCACACCAACGCGACGGCCCCGGCCTGCGGCGCGCACGCCGGGACCGGGGCCGTGGGCCGCTCGGGACGGTCGGGTCAGATGTTGACGCCGAAGTCGCGGGCGATGCCCTCCAGACCGGAGGCGTAACCCTGGCCGACGGCGCGGAACTTCCACTCCGCGCCGTTGCGGTAGAGCTCGCCGAAGACCATCGCGGTCTCGGTGGCCGCGTCCTCGCTCAGGTCGTAGCGCGCGATCTCGGCGCCGCCGGCCTGGTTGACGATGCGGATGTAGGCGTTGCGCACCTGGCCGAAGTTCTGCGAGCGGGCGACCGCGTCGTAGATGGAGACCGGGAACACGATCTTGTCGACGTCGGCGGGGAGGCCCGCGAGGTTGACGTTGATCTGCTCGTCGTCGCCGCCGCCCTCGCCGGTGCGGTTGTCGCCGGTGTGGACGATGGTCTGGTCCGGCGTCGCCTTGTTGTTGAAGAAGACGAAGTGGGCGTCGGAGGCGACCCTGCCCGCGGCGTTGACGCCGATCGCGGAGGCGTCGAGGTCGAAGTCCGTGCCGGTGGTGGTGCGGACGTCCCAGCCGAGGCCGACCGTGACGGCGGTCAGGCCCGGTGCCTCCTTGGTGAGCGAGACGTTGCCGCCCTTGGACAGGCTTACTGCCATCGGGAAGTCCCCTTCGGTTCGGGTGCGGGCCGTGTCTGCGGCCGTCGGTTGCCGGCGAAGTTACCGTCATCCGTCATAACGCGGACAGGGGACCGCCAGGTTCCACGATCCGCGCGCCTTCTCGGCGGGCGGCCGGCGGCGGTCCGGGAGCGACCCGGCGCGGCCCGGGGCGGCCGGCCGGGAAATGCGCGTGACGGCCGTGTCCCGGACGGGGGACCATGGGTGTCATGTCCGGGCCCTACATCATCCGCGGTTCGGTCTCCCTGCCGGAGGCCGAGCTCCAGTGGCGTTTCTCGCGCTCCTCGGGGCCGGGCGGCCAGCACGTCAACACCAGTGACTCGCAGGTCGAGCTGCGCTTCGACCTCGCGGGCACCCGGGCGCTGCCACCGGTCTGGAAGGAACGCGCGCTGGAGCGGCTGGCGGGCCGCCTGGTGGACGGTGTGATCAGTGTTCGCGCTTCGGAGCACCGCTCTCAGTGGCGCAACCGCGAGACGGCGGCGGTGCGGCTCGCCTCGCTGCTGGCGGAGGCGTCGGCCCCGCCGCCGAGGCCGCGCCGCCCGACGAAGATCCCCCGGGGCATCAACGAGCGGCGCCTGCGCGAGAAGAAGCAGCGCGCCGAGACCAAGCGGGGCCGCTCGGGCCGCGACTGGTGACCCGGACCGGCCCGCCACGGGCCCGTCACACCGGACCCGGCCGCGCGGCCCCCCGCCCCCGCCTCACCTCAACTGCCGGTACCGCCCCTTGAAGTACGTCAGCGGGCCCCCGCCCTCCCCGGCGTCGACGTCCGCCGCCAGCACCCGCCCGATCACCAGGGTGTGGTCCCCCGCCTCGACCCGCTGCTCGGTGCGGCACTCCAGCACCGCGAGCGCGCCCCCGATCAGCGGAGCCCCGCACACCTCGCCCCGCCGCCACTCCAGGTCCTCGAAGAGCAGCCGGTCGCTGACCCGGCCCTTCATCGCGAACCGGCCGGCGATCTGCCGCTGGTGCTCGGCGAGCACCGAGACGCCCCACAGCGGCTGTTCCGCGAGCAGGTCGTCCATCCGGGAGCCGTTGCGCAGGCTCACCATCACCAGCGGCGGGTCGAGCGAGACCGACAGGAACGCGGTCGCGGTCATCCCCACGTCCTCACCGCGCGGGCCGTGGTCCTCGTCGAACGCGGTGACCAGCACCACGCCCGCCGCCAGGCGGGACATCGCGGCGCGGAACTCTTCGTTGCTCACCCCTTCAGCATGGGGGACGGCTGCGGCGCGGGGGACGGCGGCGCCGGCGGACGCGGCTTCGGCGGGAGCGGGGATCGTCGGGAACACAACAAGCACGCTAGTCGCGCCCGCCCGCCGCCCGCATCGGACCTCGGAACCAGCCAAGTCCTAGGACTTCCGGCGCCACCCGGGTACATTTCCCCGCACGTTCGCCGAATGCCTCCCAACCGGGGCGCGATCCGGCCGCGTGGGCGTGCGCACCGCGCGGACCACCGGTTACCGGGAGTAGGCCCAGCGGGAAGGCCGGGAGACTGGTTGTGCGTTCAAGAAGGCGAGGCCGGCGGGGGTGGAACGCGATCAACCCTTCATCAGCCGATGTGACTTGAGTCACAGAGCGCAGTATTTGTTGACCCTGTGTACCGGCTAGGCAGCTCGCTGTGATTCAGTGGCCGGGATACCGCGACGAGTAGGCCGAACGAAGTACGCCGATCACCACCCTGGAGTTTGCTGTCGAAGTCTCGGGGAGAGCGAGCGAGCAATGGAGACCGAGTCGGAGCCCTACGTCCGTCTTGCGACCCTGCGGCAGCTTCACCAGGTCGTCGCCGAGCTGAACACGGCCCGCAGCCTGGCCGACACCCTGCAGACCGTCGCCGACGGCGTGGTCGCGGGCCTCGGCTACGAGCTCGCCTGCGTCAACCTCGTCCGCCCCGACGGCGATCTGGTCGTCGCCGCGTTCGCCGGGAGCGCCGCCGCCGAGGCCCTGATCACCGGCCGGGTCGGCTCGCGCGCCTCCTGGGAGCGCCGGCTCTCCATGGGCGAGGGCTGGGGCGACCTGCGGTTCATACCGCACACCGAGGGCTGGGTCCTGATGGAGGACGACGTCCCCCAGTGGCACACCGACGGCCCCGAGCCCCGCTTCGAGGACGAGTGGCACCCGCAGGACCGGCTCTACGCGCCGATGTACGCCTCCGGCGGCGGGCGCGAGCTGCTCGGCGTGATCTCGGTGGACCGCCCGCGCAACGGCCGCCGCCCCGGACCCTGGGGTCAGGAAGCCCTCCAGATGTACGCCTCGCAGGCCGGTATCGCGATCAGCAACGCGCGTCTGCGTGCGAACATGCAGCGCGCCCTGGTCCGGCTGGAGCGCGAGCAGCAGGCCCTGCGCGCCAGCGAGGAATCCTTCCGGCAGGCCTTCGAGTACGCCCCCAGCGGCATGGCCATCGCGGAGATGGGCGGCGATCAGCACGGCCGCCTGCTGCGCACCAACGACGCGCTCTGCCGCCTGCTGGGCCGCCCCGCCTCCGCGATGCGGCGCTACGCCTTCGCCGACCTCGTCCACCCCGACGACGTCGGCACCCTGCTGCGTACCTCGGCCGAGGGCGGCCGGGCCGAGATACGCCTCAGCCGCCGGGACGGCAGCTATGTCTGGGTCTCCCTGCGCAACTCCGTGGTCGCCGACACCGCCGACGGCCCCCGCTTCCTGCTCACCCACGTCGAGGACATAGAGGACCGCAAGCGCCATGAGCTCCAGCTCGCGCACCGGGCCTCGCACGACGCCCTCACCGGCCTCCCGAACAGCGCCGAACTGAGGGCCCGGCTCAGCGCCCGGCTCTGCGAACGCCCCGAGGCCGGCCGCCCCAGCGACGTCGACGCGCTGGACGCGGCCTACGAGGAGGCCGTGTACGCCGGTGACGGATACGGCGGTGACGGTCGTCACGGCGACCGCCACGGTGACGGATACCACGACGACGGCTTCGGCTTCGACGCCGTCGGCAGCCGCCCGTACGACCACCACGTCCACATGGTCGCGCCGGACGACGAGTACGACGACGGCACCAAGGGCCTCGCGGTCCTCTTCTGCGACCTGGACGGATTCAAGTCGATCAACGACCGCTTCGGGCACCAGACGGGGGACGCGGTCCTGGTCGAGGTCGCCCGCCGGCTCACCACCGGCGTCCGGGACGGGGACACCGTCGCCCGCCTCGGCGGCGACGAGTTCGTGGTCCTCGCGGACGGCCTCGGCGCGGCGGACGCGGCCGATCTCGCCGTCCGCCTGCGGAACGCCATCATCCTGCCGATCCGGGTCGGCGGCCGGGGCGTCCGGGTCGGGGCCAGCTTCGGTATCGGCTGGGCGAGTTGCGGGATGTCGGTCGACGAGGTCCTCACCTCCGCCGACCAGCGGATGTACGTGGAGAAGCGCTCGCGGTCCAAGGTCCACCGCCGCGCGGGCTGAGCGGCGGGCTGAGACGAGCCTCACAGCGGTGGGCAGTTGCGGCACCGGCGGATGAGGCACAGGACACCCAATGGGGTGAGTGGAACCGGGTAGGCTCGCCTGGCGTCGGCATCTGTCGACGAGAGGTGAGGAGTGACTGGATGACGGCCGCGAACAACGGCGCAGGCACGCCCGAGGACGACGACCCGTTCGGCTACCTGTACGAGGACGGGCAGCAGGCGGGCGCCACCCCGCCCGGCCAGGGCCGCGGCGGCTACGGCTACCCGGGCCCGGCCCCGCAGCCGGGCGTCCCCCGGACCTCGTACAACCAGGTCCGCACGGTCGGCGAGCGCCGTCAGTACGCCCAGCAGGTCCCCCCGCAGCAGCAGGGCGGCGGTTACGGCTACCCGCCCCCGCAGCAGCCGTACGGTCAGCAGGGCTACGGCCAGCCGACCGCCGCGTACGCCGCCCCCGAGACGTACCCGGGGGCGCCGAACCGCCAGACCGCGGCCATGCCCTCCGGCGGCCCGGCCCAGGGCGGCCGCGGCGGCCGAGGCGGCGGCCCCAACACCCGCGGGCTCCTGATCGGCGCGATCGCGGTGGTCGCGGTCGTCGTCATCGGCATCGGCGCGGCGCTGATGACCGGCGGCGACGGGAAGGACAACGCGAAGGGCGACCCGGGCGCGGGCACCTCCCCGACGGCGGCGGAGTCGGTCAAGCCGAGCGAGCCGCCCTCGAAGAAGCCCGAGGCTCCGGTGGAGCTCCCGAAGCAGGACGCGGCGACGCTCACCCTCGGCGGCCCGGCGGCCACGGGCACCGACGTGCCCGGCGCCAAGGGCACCGGCGGCGCCTATGTGATGTTCAACGGCGAGGGCGGCTCGGCGAGCTGGTCCGTGGAGGTCCCCGAGGCCGGCCCCTACACGATGTACCTCACGTACAGCGTGCCGGGGAAGGACGCCAAGACCTCGCTGACCATCAACGGCCAGCAGCCGCGCGAGATCAACATGTCCAACTTCGCGAAGGCCGCCGAGGGCGACTGGGAGAAGGGCTGGACCAACACCTACTCCTTCGTCGAGCTGGAGAAGGGCAAGAACGACCTCAGGATCTCCTGCGAGTCGGGCAACCAGTGCGAGGCCTACCTCGACCAGGTGTGGCTGGAGGCCGGCCACAAGAGGAAGAGCGGCTGACGCCTCTGATCCGCTGTCCGCGACCCCTGCCTCCGGGCGGGGGTCGCGGCGTTTCCGGCCCCGGTTGGCCGGGCCCTTTCGTCGGCCCGGTCGGCCGGGGGCTCAGCCCGCCCCCGCCCCCACCTCCGTCACCGTCACCCCGCCCAGGAACTCCTCGTACGCCCCCGCGTCGAACTCGCCCGCCGCCGGGGCGAGGACCGTCGCCGAGGCGAGGGCGGTCGCGCGGGTCAGGCGGGCCGGCCAGTCGAGGCCCTCGGCCAGGGCCGAGAGGAGGCCCGCGACCGCCGAGTCCCCCGCGCCGGTCGGGTTGCCGCGGACCGGGGACGGCGGGGCCGCCCGCCAGACGCCGTCGGCCGTCGCGGCGAGCAGCCCGTCCGGGCCGAGGGAGCCGACGACCGCGTGCGCGCCCCGGCGCCGCGCGTCCCGCACCGCGCGCAGCGGCTCGCGGGAGCCGGTGAGCCCGGCCAGCTCCTCCGCGTTCGGCTTGATCACGTCCGGCCGGGCGGCGACCCCGCGCCGCAACGGTTCTCCGCTGGTGTCCAGGAGGACGGGGACGCCCGCGGCACGGGCGCGGCGGACCAGGTCCGCGTAGGCGCCGACATGGACGCCCGGCGGGAGGCTGCCGCAGAGCGCGACCGCCCCGGCCCCGGCCAGCAGGCCGTCGTACGCGGTGAGGAAGGCGGCCCACTCGTCCGGTGCGACGGCCGGGCCGGGCTCGTTGAACTGGGTGGTGTCGCCGCTCGCGGCGTCCACCACCGCGAGGGTGCGGCGGGTGGCCCCGGCGACCGGCACCAGCGCCTCGCGCACCGGCAGCGGCGCGAGCAGCTCCCGCAGCACCGCCCCCGTGGGCCCGCCCGCGAAGCCGGTCACCGTGCAGTCGTGGCCGAGCGCGGCGAGCACCCGGGCGACGTTGACGCCCTTGCCGCCGGGGCGCTCGCGCACCCCGGTCGCCCGGTGCACACCGTGCGGGACGAGGGCCGGGACGTCGTAGGTGATGTCCAGGGCGGCGTTGAGCGTGACCGTCAGGATCACCCGTGCACCCCTTGCGCCATGGCCCCGGCCGGGAGCGGGACCCGGGACCGTGCCTGCTGAGCTCGTACGGTCCTGATCATGCCAAACGCCGGGGCCCGGCCCAAGGCCGAAGCCGCGGACCGGGCCCCGGCGGGCGTCCGGCGGTGCTCAGCCCGCGACCGGGTCGACCACCCACTCGCCCTTGCGCATCACGCCCTTGAGCCCGAAGTCCGCGTCCAGCACCACCAGGTCCGCGTCCTTGCCCGGCTCCAGGGAGCCGATCCGGTCGTACGCGCCCAGCAGCCGGGCCGGGTTGGCGGCGATCGCCTCGACCACGTCCTCCACCGGGAGCCGGTCCACCGTGACCGCTCGCCGGAAGGCGGTGTCCAGGGTGAGCGTGGAGCCCGCGATCGAGCCGCCCTCCACGAGCCGGGCGACGCCGTCCGTGACCTCCACGTCCAGCGGCCCGAGCCGGTAGCGCCCGTCGCCGAAGCCCGCCGCGTCCATCGCGTCGGTGATGAACGCGACCCGGCCCGCGCCCGCGCGGTGGAAGGCCAGTTCCAGGGCGGCCGGGTGCAGATGGACCCCGTCGTTGATCAGCTCGACGGTGACCCGCTCGTCCTCCAGCAGGGCCGCGATCGGGCCGGGGGCGCGGTGGCCGAGCGGCGGCATCGCGTTGAACAGGTGGGTGGCGACGGTGGCGCCCGCGTCGATCGCCTCGACGGTCTGCTCGTAGGTGGCGTCCGTGTGCCCGACGGCGGCGATCACCCCGTGCTCGGCGAGCAGCCGGACGGAGTCCAGCCCGCCGGGCAGCTCGGTCGCGAGGGTGACCATCTTCGCCGTGCCGCGCGCCGCGTCCAGCAGCTTGCGCACGTCCGCCGGGTCCGGGTCGCGCAGCAGGGCCTCGCTGTGGGCGCCCTTGCGGCACGGCGAGATGAACGGGCCCTCGAAGTGGATGCCCGCCAGATCGCCCTGCTCGACCAGCTCGGAGAGGAAGCCCGCCCGGTGCGCCAGGAAGTCCATCTCGCCGGTCACGGTGGAGGCGACCAGGGTGGTCGTGCCGTGCCTGCGATGGGTCTCGACGCCCGTCAGCACCTCCTCCGCCGTGCCCGAGGTGAAGGAGGCCCCGCCGCCGCCGTGGTTGTGGAGATCGACGAAGCCGGGGACGATCCAGTGCCCGGAGAGGTCGGTCACCGGGGTGTCGTCCTCGGCCGCGCCGGCGATCCGGCCGCCGTCGACGACCACCCGCCCGCGGTCGACGATGCCGGTCGGCAGCACCACACGGGCTCCGGCCAGAACGGTGGCTGTGGCGCGAGCGGCCATCAGGCGGTTACCTCCGTGGCGAGTAGATCCCAGGCGAGCAGCCCTGCGCCCAGGCATCCGGCGGTGTCCCCGAGGGCCGCCGGGACGATCGCGGGCAGTTTCTGGAACGTCACGCGCTCCTCGACCGCCGCCCGCAGCGGTGTGAACAACACTTCCCCCGCCTCGGCGAGCCCGCCACCGATGATCAGGGTCCGGGGGTCCAGCAGGGTGAGCGCGGTGACCAGGCCGTCGGCCAGCGCCTCGACCGCCTCCTGCCAGACCGTCGCGGCCTTCTCGTCGCCGGCGGCGACGGCCTTCGCGCAGTCCGCCGCGTCGGCGTCCGGGTCGCCGGAGGCGGCGGCCCAGGCGCGGCTGACGGCGGACGCGGAGGCCAGGGTCTCCAGACAGCCGCGCTGCCCGCAGCCGCACTCCGGGCCGAGCGGGCGGACGACGATGTGCCCGATCTCGCCCGCGTACCCGTGCGCGCCCGCCTCGATCGTCCCGGCGATGCCGATGGCGCCCGCGATGCCGGTGCCGAGGGGGACGAAGAAGAAGCGGTCCGCGCCCTGTCCGGCGCCGATCCGGCCCTCGGCGAGCCCGCCGGTGCGGACGTCGTGCCCGAGGGCGACCGGGATGCCGCCGAGCCGCTGGCCGAGCAGCGCCCGCAGCGGCACGTCGCGCCAGCCGAGGTTGGCCGCGTAGACGGCGATGCCCCGGCCGGCGTCGACGATGCCGGGGACGGCGACGCCCGCGGCCTCGGCCGCGCGGCCGAAGTGCTCCCGGCCGTGGGCGCGCAGATCCGCGGCGAAGCCGAGGATCGACTCCACGACGGCGTCGGGGCCGCGCTCGCGCCCGGTCGCCCGCCGCGCCTCGTGCAGCAGGGTGCCGTCCGCCCCGACGAGGGCCGCCTTCATGCCGGTGCCGCCCACATCAAGGGCGATGACGTGTCTCACGGGGGACAGTCTCGCCCGCGGACGGCGAATAGGTCTAGTCCAGTTGCCGAGATTGTTGCCACGCCATACAAACGGGCCCGCGCCCCGGCAGGGCACGGGTGGGACGCGGGCGCGGCGCGGACGGGCCGCGGACGGGACACCGGTGGGGCGTGTTGCGAAAGCGAGACCGGCACTGGTGTAGACCTCATGGCCGCCCATGGGACAATCTACGTTCACTCGCAGGACGTCGACGGGGGGTCGGCCTGGGGCGATCCGACGACGATCAGTTGAGCAGCAAAGGGTGGGGGAGAGCCGTGCAGCGTCCCTTCAAGCGTTCCTTCACAGGTCTGACCGCGGCTGCCGCGGCGCTGGGCATGGCGGTCTCGCTGACCGCCTGCGGAGGCGGCTCCGGCGATGTGACCCTCCACCTGGTCGCCGCCGACTACGACGTGGCCGGCGGACAGAGCAGCAAGACCTACTGGGACGAGCTGACCGCGAAGTTCGAGTCCACCCACCCGGGCGTCAAGGTCGAGGTCCAGATCGAGTCCTGGAACGACGTGGACCGCAAGGTCGCCGAGATGGTCAAGGACGGCAACGCCCCCGACATCGCCCAGATCGGCGCGTACGCCGACTACGCGGCCGACGGCAAGCTCTACTCGGCGGACCAGCTCCTCTCCGTACCGGTGCAGTCCAACTTCCTCGTCCCGCTGACCGACGCCGGTGAGTACAAGGGCACCCAGTACGGGCTGCCGTTCGCCGCGTCGACCCGGCTGCTCTTCTACAACAAGGAGCTCTTCGCCGAGGCCGGCATCAAGGGCACCCCGAAGACCTGGGACGAGCTCGCCGAGGACGCGGCGGCGATCAAGGCGAACACCAACGCCAAGTTCCCCTTCGCCCTCCCGCTCGGGCCGGAGGAGGCCCAGGCCGAGACCATGATGTGGCTGCTCAGCGGCGGCACGGGCTACACGGACGCGGTCGACAAGTACGCGATCGACTCCGCGACCAACATCTCCACCTTCGAGTGGCTGCGCGACGAGCTGGTCAAGCCGGGGCTGACGGGTCCGGTGGCGCCGGGCGAGCTGAACCGGAAGGACGCGTTCGCCGCGTTCACCCGGGGCGAGGTCGGCATGCTCAACGGCCACCCGTCGCTGATGCAGGCCGCCGAGAAGCAGGGCATCGACGTCGGCAAGGTCGCGCTGCCCGGCCGGGACGGCGAGGCCAAGGCGTCGATGGGCGTCGCCGACTGGATCATGGGCTTCAAGGAGAACGGCCACCGCAAGGAGATCGGCCAGTTCCTGGACTTCGTCTTCAGCGACGAGAACGTGCTCGCCTTCGCCGGGCAGAACGACCTGCTGCCGCCGACGGTCACCGCGTCCGAGGCGATGGAGAAGGACCCGGAGCACAAGGACCTGCGCGAGTTCCTCCAGGAGCTGCCGAACTCGATGCTGCCGCCGGTCGGCAAGACCTCGTGGGCCGCGGTCAGCGACAACATCAAGAAGAAGATCGGCTCCGCGGCGGCGCCGAACGGCAACCCGACCTCCACGCTGGGCGTGATCGACCGCGAGGCGGCGGAGGCCGAAGCGGCGGAGTGAGCCCGCGTCGCCCGGGCGCTCCGTTCCCGGGCGCGGGGCGCGGCTTGTCGGCGGGGGCCGTTACGTTGGTCCCGTGACCGACGACCACGCTGAGCCCCTGATCCCGGGCGCGCCTGCCCTCGGCGGGGACGGGCCTGTTGCGGGTGGGCCCGCGCCTGGTGGGGATGAGCCCCGGGACGGCGAGGGTGCCGGGCCCGGCGCCCCTGACCCCGCCGAGGGTGCGCCGAGTGGGGGCGAGCCCGAGGGCGGGCTGAGCGCGGTCGCGGAAGCCGTGCTGGCGACCGAGCGGCGGTCGTGGGGGGCGGCCGGGGCGAAGGAGCGGGTGATCAGGGAGCGGCTCGGGATGTCGCCCGTGCGGTACTACCAACTGCTCAACGCGCTCCTCGACGATCCCCGGGCCCTCGCCCACGACCCCGTGACCGTCAACCGGCTCCGCCGAGTCAGGGACGCGCGGAGGACGCGCCGATAGGGTCGGGGCCATGGGCAGCTCCCCGAACTCCCCGAACCCGACGGACTCCCCGCACCCCGTGCCGGCCACCCCGGCCGGCCGCGAGGGCCTCGCCGCCGTCCTGCGGCACCCCTCCTCCGCCGTGGTCGCCCTCGACTTCGACGGCACCCTGGCCGAGATCGTCCCCGACCCGGAACAGGCCCGCGCCCACCCCGACGTGGTGCCCGCGCTCGCCGCGCTCGCCCCGTACGTCGCCTCCGTGGTCGTGGTCACCGGCCGGCCCGCCGGGGTCGCCGTGCGCTACGGCGGCTTCGCAGGCGTCCCCGGACTGGACCACCTCGTCGTCCTCGGCCACTACGGCGCCGAACGCTGGGACGCCGTGACCGGCACCGTCACCGCGCCCGACCCGCACCCCGGGGTCGCCGCCGTCCGCGCGGAGCTGCCCGGGCTGCTGGAGAGCGTCGGCGTCTGGCACGGCACCTGGATCGAGGAGAAGGGCCGCGCGGTCGCCGTCCACACCCGCCGTGCCGAGGACCCGCAGGCCGCGTTCGACGCCCTGCGCGAGCCGCTGGCCGCGCTCGCCGCGGAGCACGGACTCGTCCTGGAACCGGGCCGGATGGTCCTCGAACTGCGCCCGCCCGGTATGGACAAGGGCGTGGCGCTGACCGAGTACGTCAAGGAGACGGGCGCCGGGGCCGTCCTCTACGCGGGCGACGACCTGGGCGACCTCGCGGCCTACGCGGCGGTCGAGAAGCTGCGTTCGGACGGGACCCCGGGCGTCCTGGTGTGCAGCGGCGACGAGGTCCCGGACCTCGCCGACCGCGCGGACCTGGTGCTGGCCGGCCCCGCCGCCGTGGCCGCCCTCCTCGCCGGCCTCGCCGCACAGCTCGGCGGAGCCGGGACGACCTAGTCCCGCAGTGCGTCGAGCTGGTCCAGGAACCAGCGGCGCGGGGGGAGGGCGGTGGCCGCCGCCGCGAGGTGCTTGGTGCGTTCGGCGCGCTCGGCCGGGGGCATGGCCAGGGCCCGGTGCAGGGCGTCCGCCGTGGCGGTCACGTCGTACGGGTTGACCGTGATCGCGTGGTCGCCCAGCTCCGCGTACGCGCCCGCCTCCCGGGAGAGCACCAGCGCGCAGCCCTCGTCCGAGACGACCGGGACCTCCTTGGCGACCAGGTTCATGCCGTCCCGGATGGGGTTGACCAGGGCCACGTCGGCCATCCGGTACGCGGCGAGCGAGCGGGCGAAGTCGTCCTTGACGTGGATCAGGACCGGGGTCCAGCCGGGCGTGCCGTACTCCTCGTTGATCTCCGCCGCGAGCCGGGACACCTCGGCCGTGTACTCCCGGTAGACGGCGAGGTCCTGCCGGGACGGATAGGCCAGCGCGATGTGCACCACCCGCTCCCGCCACTCCGGACGGGTCGCCAGCAGGGTCCGGTACGCCAGCAGCCCCCGGACGATGTTCTTCGACAGCTCGGTCCGGTCCACCCGGACGATCGTGCGCCGGTCCGGGCCGACCGCCTCGCGCAGTTCCGCCAGGCGCTCGCCGACGTCCGGCCGGTGGGCGCGCTCGCGCAGGAAGCCGGCGTCCGCGCCGAGGCCGTACACCCCGGTGACCGTCGAACCGGTGCCGCCCACGACCTGCGTGGCGCACGCCGTGAACGCGTCCGCCCAGCGCTGGGTGAGGAAGCCGAGCCGGTCCGCGCCGAGCATCCCGCGCAGCAGCTCCTCCGCGATGTCGTCGGGGAGGAGGCGGAAGTAGTCCGGCGGGGCCCACGGGGTGTGCGAGAAGTGGCCGATGCGCAGGTCCGGACGCCGCTCGCGGAGCATCCCGGGGGCCAGGGCCAGGTGGTAGTCCTGGATCAGCACGGCCGCGCCCTCGGCCGCCGACTCCGCCAGCGCGTCGGCGAAGGCCCGGTTGTAGGCCCGGTAGGCGTCCCACTGCCGACGGAACTCCTGGTCGAAGGCCGGTTCCAGCGGGGTCTGGTACAGCAGGTGGTGCAGGAACCACAGCACCGAATTGGCGATGCCGTTGTACGCGTCGGCGTGCACAGCCGGGTCGATGTCCAGCATCCGGACACCCGGTTCACCGACGCCCCGCCGCACGGCCTCCCGGTCGCCCTCGCCGAGCGCCGCGCACACCCAGAGCGACTGCTCGTCGGAGCCGATGGCCGACAGGCCCGAGACGACCCCGCCCCCGCCGCGCCGGGCGTCCAGTCCGCCGTCCTCGGTCAGCGTGTACGAGACCGGGCCGCGGTTGGACGCGACGAGGATCCGGGCAGCGTCGATCTGGGCGGCGTCGGTGACCATGTAGGCGAACGTAGCCCGTACCACCCGCCCTCAAACGTGCGTGCGGCCCCGCCGCAGGTCAGTGGTCGCGATTCCGGCCACGGGCGGCGGCGAGGGCCACGATCCCGGCGGCGACGAGGCTGAGGGCGACCCCGCCGAGGAGCCAGAGCTGCTCGGAGGCGGAGCCGGTGCGGGCGAGTTCGGCGGCGTGGACGAGCGCGTCCACATGACTGAGCGAGTCCATAAGGAGGAAAGGTAGACAAAACGACCATACTTTTCCGGGTGTGGCCGTCCACCGGGCGCGTCGCCGCCCGGATCGGCCCCCCTCGCGCCCGGGGTGGCGCCTCTCGGGCCGCTCAGAAAGTGTTGGGTATTGATCAACTGCTGCTTGTAGTCGACGGTGGTGATCTTCGCGGTCTGAGAGTTCGCGAAGATCACCGTCATGTGTGTCTGCACGTGCAAGCCCG